>NZ_JADNEM010000033.1:0-27719 GCF_015552275.1 Holdemania sp. 1001302B_160321_E10
TCTTCTACCGCTTTATCGGCAAAATCGAATGACACATCTTGAGATACCCAACAATATCTTTAACTAAGGGAAACGGGGAAATCGCTGCCGGATTACGCGTTGCTGACGCCGTTAAGCGAGGCGTTGGGAATCACGCTGAGTGAATTATTTTCGGGCGAATTGATCCGTGCTGAAGACTTAATGGAAAAAACAGATCAGGTGCTGCTGGAGGTGATCGCCGGATGGCTGGGCCGGGATGAGCAGGTGCCGGCTGACAAGTCCAGCTTATCTTGTCCGGTCTTGCGGCTGGAGCATGTCGCCAAGGTTTACGAGAACGACGGCGTACTGACGCAGGCGGTGCGGGATGTCAGCTTCACGGTGGACAAAGGCAGCTTTGTCGGAATCATGGGGGCTTCCGGCTGCGGAAAGTCGACGTTATTGAATCTGATCGCGACGATGGATAAGCCCAGCGGCGGAACGATTGAGCTGGATGGGCAGGATCTGGCGGAATTATCGGATGCGGATCTGGCGGCTTTCCGCCGGGATCATCTCGGATTCATTTTTCAGGAATACAACTTGCTGGAAACGCTGACAATCCGGGAAAATATGATGCTGGCGCTCACGATCAAGCAAACGCCGAAAACTGAAATTAAAGGGATTGTGGAACACTGGGCTGCCAGGCTGGGGATCTCTAAGATTCTGCAGCATTTTCCCAGCGAGGTTTCCGGAGGACAGCGGCAGCGCTGCGCCTGCGCCCGCGCGATCGCGACGCAGCCCACGCTGATTCTGGCCGACGAGCCGACCGGGGCGTTAGACAGTCAGGCAGCGAAAGCGCTGTTGGAAACGTTGACGATGCTGCGCGGGGAGGGGGCGACGATTCTGATGGCGACTCACGACATTTTATCCGCCAGCTATTGCGACCGCATCCTGTTGATGCACGATGGTCAGCTGCGAAAGGTGATCGAGCGGGGAAGTTTAAGCCCACAGGCGTTTTTTACCCGCATTCTGGATGCGATGGGATCGGTAAGAAAGGCGGCGGAGAATGGTTTTTAAATTAGCGTGGCGCAACGCCTGCCGCAGTGCCGGCAATTATTTTGTCTATGTGATGACGGTGATCATTCTGGCCGCGCTGTTGTGTTTTTCCCATTGTGTTGCAGCGTTAGGACAGAGGCAGGCCGGATTTCAGACGGCGGCGCTGCCGCTTCTCATCGTTTCAATTCTGGTGCTGCTGGTCGGGGTCCTCAATCAGTTCATCGTAGCGCAGCGGGCTCAGGAGCTGGCCGTTTACCTTCTAATGGGAATGGAAAAACGCCGGTTGATCCAGCTGCTTCTTTTGGAATTGGGCTGGATCGGAGCGTTCTGCTGCCTGTTGGGAATCTGGCTGGGCAGTGGCGCCGGTTGGATCCTGCTTTTTTCGCTGCCGGAGGGGGCGATCTTCGCCAACATGCTGCCGCTGTTTGGCCAGAGCGCGCTGCAGACGGCCGTCTGGTTTCTGCTGGCCCAACTTTTATCCGCTTATCCGGTTTATCGGAAATTATCGCGCCTGCAGATTTGTCAGCTGTTCGCCGAGCAGCGGCGGAATTCGCCTTTGAATCCGGATCAGCGAAAGCGGTGGCAGACAATCTTTCTGGTCAGTCTGGCGGTCTATGTGTTCCTGCTGATCCTGCTGGTTCGCGGAAACGAGGAAATCATGATGTTCTCCATCGCATTCATCGCGATCCCCCTGCTGCTCAGCGTTGCCGCTTTTTACAAGTTTGTCTATGCCGCAGGTTCAGGTCTGCGCCGAACCTGCCCCTCTGCGCTGTTTGAAAATGACCGTTTGCTGAAGATCGCGGAATTCAGCGGCGGGGCGAAAAGCGGAGCACTTCTTAACACGGTGTTCTGTGTCTGTCTGATCTTCGCGTTTACAGCGTTTTGTTTCGGCACGCTGTTGTTTACGGAGGGGCTGGTTGTTGGTGATCCGCAGACGCAGCGCTGGATGGGGTTCTTGCAGATCAATATCGGACTGATCTTTCTGGTTCTTTATTTTTCAATGCTTTCCTTAACGCAGCTACTACAACTGCGGCGGCAGAGGCGCGCGCTTATGATTCTGCACGCTTTGGGCAAAAGTGAGAAAGCGCTGAACCGCTGGCTTGATTATCAGGTTATCGAAGGTTTGAGTCTGCCCATGGGCATGGGGATTGTTTCGCTGGGGCTTGCCGCGCCCTTTGTCAATTTCAAATTGAATGCGATGCTGCTTCCGGCGATGCCCGATGTTCTGTTTCGGATCGGCGGCGTGTTTGTTTTATGCTTTGGGATTTTGTATTGTATTTATTTTTTTGCGGCTGCCGCGTTTAATCGCCGTTTTCTGCGAAGACTGCTGGCGCCCCGGACAGGCTGAAAATCAGAAGTCCAACGTTGCTTTACTGAATTGCCTGAAGTGGGGAAAGAAGCCGAAGTCTTCCAGCGCTCAGATTTCTTTTTTCTGTTCACAAGCACTGCTCAGGTGTCAAATGTCACATTTATTAGCGGAAAACGCAAAAAAAGCCACCGGGAGAGGAGGGAAGTATGTTATAATTTTGGATAGTTAATGGAGGGAAAATAATGAGTTATGCGATAGAGATGCTCAACATCACCAAGGACTTTCCAGGCATCCGCGCCAACGACGATGTGACTCTTCAAGTAGAGGAAAAAAGCATTCATGCTCTCTTGGGAGAAAACGGGGCCGGAAAATCCACGCTGATGTCGATTTTATTCGGTCTGTATCAGCCGACCCGCGGCACGATTAAAGTGCGGGGACAGGAAGTAAAAATCACAGACCCGAATGTCGCCAACAGCCTGGGGATCGGGATGGTGCATCAGCATTTTAAATTGGTAGAATGCTTTACGGTCACTGAAAATATTATTCTCGGACTGGAACCGAAAACAAAATTCTATACCACGGATATCAAATCGGCGGCGCAGCGGATTCAGCAGCTGAGCGAAATGTATGGGCTGAACGTCGACCCGTATGCCAAGATTCAGAATATCTCGGTCGGCATGCAGCAGCGCGTCGAAATTTTGAAGATGCTTTACCGCAATGCGGACATTTTGATCTTTGACGAACCGACGGCGGTGCTGACGCCGCAGGAAATCCATGAGCTGATGGAAATCATGCGCAATCTGACCAAGGAAGGCAAGACGATTATTTTAATCACGCATAAATTGAAGGAAATTAAGGAAGTCGCCGATGTGTGCACCGTATTGCGGCGCGGCCGGTGCATGGGGACGATTCAGGTCGCGGAAACTTCGGAAGAGGAAATGGCAAAGCTGATGGTCGGCCGGGAAGTCGATTTCGGCGTGGAGAAGCAAGCCCAGCAGCCCGGCAAGGTCGTGCTGGAGATTGAGCATTTGAAAGTCAAAAACTCCAAGGGGCTTTTAGGCGTGAAGGATTTCAGTCTGCAGGTGCGCGCCGGCGAAATTGTCGGCGTGGCAGGCATCGACGGCAACGGACAGACGGAGCTGGTGTATGCGCTGACCGGACTGGCGAAGGCGGAAGGCGGCAAGGTGCTGCTTAACGGCAAGGATATCACGCACAGCTCAATCAAGCACCGGATCGAAGCCGGGATGGGCCATATTCCGGAAGATCGGCATAAGCATGGTTTGATTCTGGATTTCAAACTGAAAGAGAACATGGTTATTCACAGCTATAACGAAGCGCCGTATGCGAAGAACGGCCTGCTTCAGATGGCGGCGATCGACAGGAAAACCGACGAACTGATCGAAATGTTTGACGTGCGCAGCGGTCAGGGCCGGGAAACGATTACCCGCAGCATGTCCGGCGGCAATCAGCAGAAAGCGATCATCGCCCGGGAGATCGACCGCAGTCCGGAGCTGCTGATCGTCGTTCAGCCGACGCGGGGACTGGATGTCGGCGCGATCGAGTACATCCATAAACGGATCGTTCAGGAACGCGACAACGGCAAGGCAATTCTGCTTGTTTCGCTGGAACTGGACGAAGTGCTGGCGCTGTCTGATCAAATTGCCGTGATGTTCAACGGCGAGCTGACCGGCTGGGTCAAAGCGGAAGAGACGGATGAAAACGAGCTGGGTCTGATGATGTCCGGTTCGATCCGGAAGGGGGTTGGCGAAGCATGAAAAAAAGAGAAAAACTGGCGGCTCCGTTAATCGCGGTTCTGCTGGGTCTGTTAGTCGGCATGATCATCGTCATCGCCAGCGGGAAATCGCCGGTGCTGCTGATCTCGGCGATTGTCAAAAGCTTCTGCGGCTTTGACATCCTGGCGCCGGGACCGATCAACCCGCGCTACTTCGGCGAGTTTATCGTCTTCTCGATGCCGCTGATTTTGACCGGTCTGGCGGTCGGGTTCGCTTACCGCACCGGTTTGTTCAACATCGGCGGCGAAGGTCAGGTCATGGTCGGAGCCCTGGCGGCGACTGTCGTCGGCATTCTCGTACCGCTGCCGCCGGTGCTGCACGCGATCGTCTGTTTGATCGCCGGCGGCGCTGCCGGGGCGTTATGGGCCTTTTTGCCAGGCTTTTTGAAAGTCAAACGGAATATCTCGGAAGTCGTCACGGCGATCATGATGAACTATGCCGCGCTGTACTTCTGCAACTACATCTTAAAGGCGCTGCCGGGTTCAACCCAGACCCGTACAGTGGATCTGCCGGCCTCGGCGCTGATCAAATCGGATTTTCTTAAACAGATCACGAATAATTCCCGTCTGCATTGGGGCATTCTGGTCGTCATTCTGGCGGTGATCGTTTATCACATTGTCATTGAGAAGACGACGTTCGGCTACAGTCTGCGGGCAACCGGCTTCAATGCCGAGGGCGCACGTTATGCGGGCATGAAGGTTGAACGCAACGTCGTCTATGCGATGATGATTTCCGGCGTTATGGCCGGGCTGGCAGGAGCGATCATGGTCTTGGGCACCTTCGGCTACGGACGCGTGCTGAACACGGCGGAAAACTATGGCTTTGACGGCATCGCCGTCGCGCTGGTCGGCGGGTGCAACGCGATCGGCATCTTCTTTGCCGGCTTGTTGTTCGGTCTGCTGAAGGTGGCGCAGCCGCTGATGCAGTCGATGCAGATTCCGAAGGATATCGCAACGATCATCTCCTCGACCATCATCATGTTAGTCGCGATGCAGAACGGCATCATCTTCATTATGAACTGGTTGTCAAAAAAGAAAGAAACGGCGGAGAAAGGAAGTGAAGAAGCATGAGTTTGTTCTATAACATGTTTACGATCACTCTGATGATCTCGGCTCCGATTATCATCGCGGCGCTGGGCGGTTTGTTCAGCGAACGCAGCGGCGTCGTCAATATTGCGCTGGATGGCATCATGCTGGTCGGAGCGTTTGTTACCGCAGCGGTGGTTGTGGTGCTGGATCCGACCGGAGCCAACAGTAAGACGGCGATTCTGATCGGCTTGATCGCGGGCATGGCGGCCGGCGTGGTCTTCTCCCTGCTGCACGCCTACGCGAGCATTGACCTGAACGCGGACCAGACGGTTTCCGGGACGGCGCTGAACTTGCTGGCGGCCGGCATCACGGTCTATCTGTGCCAGATTTTCTTCAACCAGCAGCGCACGCCGGCGTTTATCCGCGGTATCACGCGCATTGATGTGCCGGTCTTAAAGGACATCCCGGTATTGGGCGAGATGTTCTTCAAGCAGGTGCATCCGACCTTCTATCTGACGATCATCCTCGTCTTTGTAACCTGGTATGTCGTCTTTAAAACACCGTTCGGTCTGCGCATGCGCTCCTGCGGCGAATTCCCGCAGGCTTCGGCGTCGATGGGCATCAACGTCCGCCGGATGCGCTATTTCGGCGTGCTGGTTTCCGGCGCGCTGGCAGGCCTGGCCGGGGGCGTCATGGTCTTAACCCAGGACGTTCAGTTTACCGTCGTAACCATTCATGGTTTCGGGTTTATCGCGATCGCGGCGCTGATCTTCGGTAAGTGGAATCCATTCGGCGTCTTAGGCGCCGGCATGTTCTTCGGCTTCTCCCAGACGCTGGGCTTCTACGCGAAGGACATCCCGTTTCTGGCGACGCTGCCGACGGAATTCTTCAGCATGTTCCCGTATGTTCTGACGATCATCGCGCTGGTCATCTTCGCCGGCAAGTCGGTCGGTCCGAAGGCGGCGGGCGAAATATACGATACAGGCAAACGTTAAGACTGAGCCGGCTGAAATTGTGCAATCCCATTCAGCCGGTTTTTCTTTTTCCCTGTTAATTCTGGTATAATCAGTAATAAAGAAAGAAATCAGATTTCATCGCTGATAAAGAAAGAGGATATTGATGAAGATTGAAGAAATCAGAAAATCATGGCGGCAGCTTGTCGCGCAGAAAGAGTTCAAGCAGGTAGCGGAATTGCTGCGGCAAAGTCCGGAGCGGGAAAAAATCATGCAGCGGGGACGGGAGCTGTGCGCGCATACATTTGTGTTCGATCATCCGTGGGACATGGAACGGTGTCTGACGCCGCATACCATGGAAATGATGAATTGGAATCAGGTGTTCAATGACGACGAGGAATGGACATTCATGCTCAACCGCATGGATTACTGGTCGGCGCTGGCCAAAGCGGCGCTGATCAGTCAGGATTCGCGCTATCTTGATCAGGCGAAAGACTTTTTGCTTGACTGGATCACGCAGCATCCCCAGATTGAAGCCAGTCTGTCGACGCGTACGCTGGATACCGGCATCCGTGTGGTCAACATGCTGGAATGCGCAGCGCTTTTGGAAGCAGCGGAAAAGCTGAGCGAAGAGGAGCTGACATGGATTCTTACAAGCGTAGAGAATCAGCTGGCGTATTTGAAAGCGAATTATATTGAGAAATACACCTTGAGCAACTGGGGCAGCATCCAGACCTGCGGGATTATCGTGTGCTCGGCAATGATGGGAAAGGATCCGCGGCAGGATGAAGTCTACCGCTGGGCACTGGAAGAACTGGAAACCCAGATGCAGCTTCAGGTCGGATCCGATGGCATGCTTTGGGAACAATCGACGATGTATCATGTCGAGGTGCTCAACAATGTGCTGCGGGTATTGGATTACGCGCAGTATTATCCGATTCCGCTGACGGATGAAATCCGCGAAAAAGCACATGCGATGACCCGGGCGCTGATGCACATGATGATGCCGGATCATCAGATCGAAACCTTCGGCGACTCCGACCGGGTCAATGCTGAGGATGTCATGAACCAAGGTGCTATTTTATTTGACGATCCACAGCTGCGCGCGATGGGCAGCGATCAGGGCGACAGCGATCTGCTTTTAAACGGCGGGATGCCGGCCTGGCGCAAGCTGCAGACCCTGCCGAAGCAGACGCCGAAGACGCTGCTCTATGCCGGGCAGGATTGCGGCATCGTCGTACGCCGGAGTGATTTTGGCCGGAGCGCGGAATGGATGATGGTGCTTAACGGCGAGCTGGGCAGCGGTCATGGTCATTCGGATAATCTGCATTATTCGATCATCCACCAGGGTCTGCCGTTTGTGATCGACCCCGGCCGCTTCACCTATCGTGAGGATCATCCAGTCCGCGTCGAACTGAAAGGGATGAGCGCGCACAACACGGTGGTTCTGGACGATCAGCCCGGCAGCGTGCCGGATTCCAGCTGGACCTATCAACGGTTTCTGCATCCGTTGGCAACGCTCATCCGCGATACGCCGGAGGGCTTGTATTGGGAAGGGGGCGTATTGACCGAACAGCCGCAGATGACGCACGTCCGGAAGCTGATCATGCTTCCGCAGGGCTGCTGGGTTGTCTGTGATGAGATTTTCTGTGAGGGCGGGCATACCGTTGTCAGCCGGATCCAGCTCGATCCGCAGGCAGAGGTCAGCGGCAATCATCCGGATTGGCAGTTGAAACAGGGAACAGTCAAGCTGAATTATCATCACGAAGGCTTGCCGGTCAGCGTGGAACAGGGACCGTGTTCGCTGCGCTACAACGAATTGCAGGACCATAAAATCCTTGCCAGCCGGGGAACGATGCGCGGATCGTTGTTTCAGGACGAGTTGTTTTATGGCGAGGACTTCCGGCTGGAACCGGCTGAGGTTGTGCAGCCGGGCCGCGGTAAGCTGAGGCAAGAGGAAGTCAGCGCCTGGCGGTTTGTCCGGGGTGAAGAAAGCTATACGTGCGTCATTTTCCATCAGCAGCTTTACCGGGGAAAGAAAATTTTGTATTGCGAAGGGCTGCCGCTGCACAACCAGGCCTGTTTGATTATCAGGAAAGCGGGCTTGAAAAAGCTGATCCGGCTGAAATAAAGCGGGCGGAACAGGGTGTTTAAAGCTGCAGGGAAGCATGAAGAAACTGAAAATAATAAATTGAAATGCCTGCTTGGAATGAATTGGCAAAAGGGGAAGGCGGCGCTGCAAAGGCAGCGCCTGTCATCCCTGACGTTTATTCGCGTGAGGGCAAACTAAAGTGCGCTGACTCTTTGTGAAAAGGGATGAAGCGCTTTTTTTGACTGATAAAACTTTTTGATCGCCGGTCTTTCTGATCGTGTCCAAAGTCAAGGTCAACGGGTCTATTAAATCACAGCGGCACAAAGACCTTCGCCGCTTAATTCATCAATAAACTGACGGCAACAGGCCTTTTAAAACACAGCAGCATAAAGACCCCGAATTTTCATCTGCTGCCTGTCTTTAATAACGAAAGTCAAAAAAGCTGTGGGTTTTATAGCGATGAAAAGACGGAATATCAACTGGTAAGACGAACGTTTGCGTAAAACAAAAAACAGCGCCGGTTTGCGCAAAAATGGATAGCGGCCTTCAAGAATATAAAAAAGGAGAAAGAATGAAAAAAAGAGAACGCTGAGCGCGTTCTCAAGAAGATAAGAATTAGATTTTAATGGTGTTCTTTTCAATCAATTCCTGTTTCAAATCATAAAGCTGGCGGGAATAATCGACATAATACCGATGCGGATAACGCAGCCGTTTGACTTCCTCCCACAGCGTATCCATCTGCTGCATGCAGTAGTTTTTAACTTCTTCCGTTGTGGGAACAGTATAAACTAACTTGCCATGATCGAAAATCCGTTCCTGCAGCTCGCGCATTTCATAATCCTTGATCCGTTTCTGCTTCCACGGCGCCTGCGGATCAAATAACAGATACTCATCCGTCGGAATTACTTCGTCGCGCAGCGCTAATAAATCGGCGATCGCCTGATGATTCTCTTTGTCATAGAACCGGATGATTTTCTTAAAGCCCGGATTGGTCAGCTTTTCCACGTTGCCGCTGATCTTGATCTTCGGGATAATCTGACCATCTTTTTCATGCGCGACAACCTTGTAGACGCCGCCCAAGACCGGCGTGGATTTGGCGGTGATCATGTTTTCACCCACGCCGAAGGTGTCGATCTTCGCATCCTGCATGATCAGATCGTCGATTAAGAATTCGTCCAGCGAATTGGAAACGACGATCTTGCAGTCGGTCAGACCTGCCGCGTCGAGCATTTTCCGCGCTTTCTTTGACAGATAAGCCAAATCGCCGCTGTCGATCCGGATTCCTTTTAAACGATGGCCGTTCGGAATCAATTCCTCCTGAGCTACTTTGATCGCGTTGGGAATGCCGGAATGCAGCGTGTCATAGGTATCGACCAACAGGATGCAGTTGTCCGGGGAAACCCGCGCGTAGCTGCGGAAGGCTTCCAGCTCGCTGTCATGCAGCTGAACATAGCTGTGGGCGATCGTACCGCTGACCGGGACGGCATATTTCTGACCGGCAATCGTGCAGGCGGAACCGGCGCAGCCTGCGATGTAAGCGCCGCGGGCCCCTTCGGTGGCGGCGTCGAAGCCATGCGCCCGGCGCGAACCAAATTCCAGGACAGCCCGGCCCTTGCTGGCACGGACGATGCGGTAGGCTTTGGTTGTAGTCAATGTTGGATAGTTGATGCACAAAAGCAGAATGGTTTCCAGAATCTGCGCCTGGATCAAGGTGCCGCGGATGGTGACCAGCGGCTCGTTGGCGAACACCGGCGTTCCCTCCGGAATCGCCCAGACGTCCACGTCCATCGTCATCGTTTTTAAATAATGCAAAAAATCCTCGTCAAAGTAACCCGTCTGCCGCAGATAATCAATCTGCGCGTCCGTGTAATGAAAGTTTTGAACGAAATCAATAAACCGGTGCAGGCCGTTTAAAATCAAGAAGCCGCCGCCGTCCGGAATCGTCCGCACGAACATATCGAAGTAGGCAATTTCCTCATGTTTATTCTCTTTAAAATACGCATACGCCATCGTATACTCGTAAAAATCGGTCAGCAGCATTAAATCTTCGGGTTGCATTTGTTATTCCTCCTCGTTGTTCACGACATGAATACCGGCGTTGGCCATCAATTTCAGCGCCCAGTGCCCATAGTCCTTGGCACTGTGTCCCGGCGCGTCGAAGGTTGCGACCTGATCCTTCGGCACGATGACTTCAATACCCAGATCGTTTTGATTAATATACCCTTTTAAAGATAAAGCAAACTGCAATACGCAAATATCGGTGCAGCAGCCGACGATCATCACGGAACGCAAATTGGTCATCTGCTGGAACACTTCTAAAAACTCAGGCTGAACAAAACCGTTGGTCGAATTCTTTTCCAGGATGATAAATTGATCGGCATAGGGCTTCAACTCCTTGATCAGTTCGCTCTCCTCGCTGTCTTTTAAACAATGCGGCGGAAAGCTGGAAAATTCTTTCGCGCTTTCATTGTGGCAGTCGCGGAAGGCGAGAATCGGGAAATCGCGCTTTAAATAAGCTTTCACGGTATCCAGCACGGCTGGGGTGATCTGATCAATTTTCGGGTCCGCCAAGGCTCCGGTATGGATAAAGCCGTTGATCATGTCGACGACGACCAATAAGGAACGGTCGTCTTTTTCTTTCAGAAAAAGTTCTGTTTTCATCTCTTTGGCCTCTTTTCTTCTTGCTTATTGATTATCATAACAAAATTTTTAAACGATGAAAATGAAATCATCCGAATTTGTCCTGTTTTTTCAATAGAAGAGGAAAACGGGTTTTTTCTAAACGGGAATTTCGCTGAATTTCCGGTCTGATCATCAGCGCGTCAGTTCGCCGCACTCCCTTTGCGGGCGTCTGCTTTCGCATTCTGATCGCGGGGGAAAAGGAAAGATTTTCTGTTTTTTGCCTGGAAAGTGGGATATACTAGGTAGCGAAGGAGGAACGTTTGATGAGAAAAGAAGCCCTTTGTAAAAATGTTGAAATGCATATTCTGGAAATCGGAAAATTCAAGGATGTCATCCTGTCATTCCGTTTTTTTAATGAACTGAAAACTCCGGACAGCTGGGTCAGGACCGTGCTGGCGCTGATGTTGGCAGACCGGTGTGAGAAATATCCGACGAAGCGGGAGGTATCCTGCTGCCTGGATGGATTGTATGGCGCCAGCGCGTCAGCGCGGACGACGACCTATGGTCAGGGACAGATTCTGGAATTCCGCGTCAAAGCTTTGAATGAAAAATATGTCGGCGGGGATCTGTTGCAGCGGCAGATCGCGCTGGCTTCGCAGTTTCTTCTGCATCCGCTGAAAGACGGGGATCAGCTGTCGAACGCTTTATTTAAGGAAGCCATGATCAATTTGAAAGCGATGATCCAACGCCGCAGCGACAATCCGGCCTCCTATGCAGCTTCTCAATGTGCTAAACTGCTGGGTGAAGGTCAGGCGTTAGGCATCAGCGTGCTGCCGACGATGGAAGAAGCGGAAACAATTACACTGGCGCAAGTCAGCGAAGCCTATGAAAAAATGATCCGCGAGGACCGAATTGATATTTTTGTGGAGGGACAGGTGGATCCGGCGACCGTGATATCGCTGTTAAAACACGCGTTCCCATTCGAAGACCGTGAGCTGGAAATCAAAAGCGAATATCTGGCGGAAAAGGAACAGGCTGAAGAAAAATCTGAAACCCGCTCAATCGATCAGACGACGCTTGTCATGATGTATCCGACGCACGTTGCGCTGAGTGGCCCGGATTACTGGGCGCTGCGCACCGGCAGCTGCATCTTCGGCCAGCTGCCGACGTCGTTATTGTTTCAGGAGGTGCGGGAAAAGCGCAGTCTGTGCTATTCAATCTATTCAAGCATTCTTTCCTACGACGGCGTAATGAGCGTCAGCACAGGAATTGACAAAGCGCATCTGGACGAAGTGAAGGAATTGATCGAGCAGCAGCGCCAGCGCATGGCTGAGGGTGCTTTCGACGAGGAAATGCTGGAGACTGCCAAGGAAATGCTGATCAATTCGATCCTCGCTTCCGAGGATGATCCACTCTCGATGATCAACCGGGAATTCCAGAACTGTCTGCTGGAACAGACGCAGACGCTAGAGCAGATCAGCGACCAGATCCGCAGCGTTACGCGCAAGGCCATCATGAAGCTGTTTGCCGCGATGGAATGCAGAGCGGTGTTCGCATTAATTCAGAAGGAGGACGTCCATGAAGAAAATTGTTAACGCGCAGTTTGACGAAACGTGGTATACGCATACGCTGGATAACGGATTAAACCTGATCTTCTGGCATAAGCCGGAATTTGTCAGCACGGCCGTGGTCTTTGCGACGCCCTACGGCGCTCTGGACTACCGACAGATCGACAAGGACGGCAATCATCTTGATTTTCCAAGCGGAATCGCGCACTTTCTGGAACACAAGTTATTTGAGTCGGATGAAGGCGACGTCATGGATGATTTTTCACGAATGGGCGCGAATGTCAACGCGTTTACCTCCTACAACGAAACGTGTTATTACTTCACGACCAGTCATGGTGATCTGAAGGAACCGCTGAATCTGTTACTTGACTTTGTGCAGGATCTGCGGATTACCGACGAATCGGTGGAAAAGGAAAAAGGCATCATCAATCAGGAATTGAAGATGTATTTGCAGATGCCGGACAGCCGGTTGATTTTTGAAACGTTTAAGGCGCTGTATCACAAGCATCCGCTTAACCGTGATATCGGCGGGGATGAAAAAAGCGTCAACGCCACAACCCGGCAGCTGTTGGAGGATTGTTACAAGCTGAACTATCATCCTTCCCGCATGACGTTGATCGTCGCAGGACCGCAGGACCCTGAAACGTTGTTGGAATGGATTGAGGAAAATCAGCAGCCGAAGTCGTTTGAGCCGGTCAAGGATGTCGGAAGGTATCTGGAAGAGGAACCCCAGACGGTGGTGTCCAGCCATATGGTCATCCCGATGGACGTCGCCGTCCGCAAGGTCAGTGTGGCGTATAAATTTGCGCCGCTGAAGACCTCGGCCAAAGAGCGGGTGCGTCAGGAGTGGGCGATTCGGTGTCTGCTGGAATCGCATTTCAGCGCGCTGAATCCGGATTATCAAAAATGGCTGGACAATGAAATCATCAACGATTACTTTGGTTATGAAATTGATCTGGGCAAGGATTACGCAATGATGATGTTCTATAATGAAACGGAAGACGCCGCGGCGTTTACCCGATTTGTCGAAGAACAGCTGAATGGGTTGAAGAACCGGGCTGTCGACTATCAGCAGCTGCAGTTGTTAAAACGGCGGTATTTCGGCGAAGCGATGCGGACGTTTAACAATATGGAGGATATCGCGGTGGCGATGATTCGAAATCAGTTCAATGGCGTCAGTTTCTTCGATACCCTGGAAATCATCGGTCAGCTCGATCAGAAGCAGGTGCAGGAAGCGTTCGAGGCCTTGAAATTTGATCAGCGCAGCGTCGTGGAAATCAGTCCGGCCAGGGGTCAGACTGAGGCTTAACAGTCCTTTTGACGGTGCTGAAATAAAATTTAGAAAAAAATCAAAAAATGGAGAATTCTGACTTCTCCGTTTTTTTTGCATATTTTCCGCGTGATAATTCCAGCTAACTATGAAAAAAAGGTTGAATTCGCCGGTTTGCCAGCGGGAAAGGTCTGCGGCATAATGAAGCAGCAAGGAGGAAAGCTATGTTAAATTTCATGGTATTAGTAGGAAAGGTCAAAGAAATTCCCGAAATCCGGCTGACAGCGGCCGGCACAAAAATCGCGACGATGCTGCTGGAGGTCGACCGCGGATTCCGCAACAGCAATGGCGAGTATGATCAGGATGTTTTTAATGTTGTGCTGTGGCGGGGGATTGCGGAAACCTGCGCGGATTTACTGCGTCCCGGTTCGGTTGTCGCGGTGAAAGGCCGGCTGCAGGCGCACAATTACGAGCCGAAGGAGGGGCAGATGTATTACAACGCGGAGATCGTGGCGGAAAAGGTTTCGTTTATTTCAGTGAAACCGCTCAACAATCCGCCGTTAGCGGAAATGGCGGTGTGACGTTTATTTCTTTGTAAGAATTTGCAGATTGTTGGAAATCCGTTTATAAGCTATACTTGAAATCGAAATGAGGGATAATGATGAATGAGAAAATCCTGATCGTCGACGACGATGCGGAAATCGCTCAGCTGGTTTCAGTTTATCTGAAAAACGAAGGTTTTCAAACAACCGTGGAGTACAGCGGAACGGAAGCGTTGAAGTTAATTCGGGACCACAAATTTGACCTTGCGGTTCTTGACGTCATGCTTCCGGACTGCAGCGGATTTCATCTGTGTGAAGAAATCCGCAGCCATTATAATTATCCGGTCATCATGCTGACGGCCAAAGGCGAGGATATTGATAAAATTACGGGGCTGACAATCGGGGCTGACGATTACATCACCAAGCCGTTTAATCCGGTTGAAATGACAGCCCGCGTCAAAGCGCAGCTGCGCCGGTATATGCGCTATAATTCCCAGAAGCGGGACGATAATATCATTGATTTTCAGGGATTAATCTTAAATTGCAGCACGCATGAATGCACGCTGTATGGGGAAAAGCTGAATCTGACGCCGACGGAGTTTTCAATCCTTCAGATGTTGTGTGAGAATCGGGGCAAGGTCATCAGTTCGCAGGATTTGTTTGAAAGCATCTGGAAGGAAAAATACTTCGAGTCCAACAATACGGTGATGGTCCATATCCGGCGCATCCGCGAAAAGATGCACGAACAGCCGCGCAATCCGAAATTCATAAAGACGGTGTGGGGAATGGGGTATAAAATTGAAAAATAGCCTGCGACGATTTAAGATCCGGCTGTTTCTGGAGTTAAGCCTGCAGATTGTCGGCGCAATTCTGCTGCTTTTACTGGGACTGCGGCTGGTCGATGGAATTTTAAATGATTTTATTGCGAATTTTCTATTCTCACTGGACAGCGACCTGTATCGGTTCTGCGTACGCAACAAAGCGGCGCTGTTGTTTTTAATCGGTTCCGGCACGATTATGATCGTCATCTATTTTACGATCCGTAAGACTTCGAACTATCTGGAACAAATCATCACCTCGATCAACCAGGTTTTTAATAAAGATGAGAATTTGGTCGTGCTGCCGACGGATTTTAAGGAAATTGAGAATCAGCTGAATTCGATTAAATTTGAAACGCTGCGCAGCGAACAGGCGCAGCAGCAGGAACAACAGAAGCGCGATGATCTGGTCGTTTATCTGGCGCATGATTTAAAGACGCCGCTGACTTCGATTATCGGATATCTGTCGTTGTTGAACGATGAGAAAGAAATCAGTGAGGAACTGCGCGGGAAATACACGCAGATCGCTTTGGAGAAAAGCTATCGGCTGGAAAGTCTGATCAATGAATTCTTTGATATTACACGGTTTGCGCTGCAGAAACAGACGCTCAATAAAGAACCCGTGAATTTAAGCGTCATGCTGCAGCAGCTGACCGACGAGTTTTATCCATTATTTGAGGAGCGGCAGGTTCAGTGCAGGCTGCAGCTGAAAGAGGGCGTAATGATCGAGGCTGACGCCGACAAACTGGCGCGGGTATTTGATAACCTGCTGCGGAATGCATTGGCGTATTGCGACAGGAACAGCGATATCGAGATCACCATGCAGGAAAACGCCGGCGGCGTGGAACTGATGTTCGCCAATATCGGACCGCAGCTGAGCGCCGATCAAATCAGCCTGTTATTTGAGAAGTTCTACCGCGCGGATCCTTCGCGCAGCGCCGCTACCGGCGGCGCGGGATTGGGACTGGCGATCGCTAGGGATATCGTGGAGATGCACGGCGGTACGATCAACGCTGTCGGTCAGGGCAAGCGGATTGAATTCCATCTGCACTTTCGCGCTCTGCCTAAAAACACAGTCCGGAAAGTACCGCTGGATAAAGCTTGAAAAGGAGAAAAGGAGGCTGTGTTTGCGCCTTCTTTTTTTGATTTTGAGCAAAAACCGCTGAAACAGGTGCTTTGCCCCGGATTTCTTGGTATAATAAATCCCGGATAAGAAATTTGCAGGAAAGGAAGAAACAAGTATGGCATTTGAATCGTTGACAGAGCGGCTGAATAAAGCGTTTAAGAATATCAGCGGCCAGGGCAAACTGACTGAAAAAAACATGGACGACATGCTTCGGGAAGTCCGGCTGGCTTTGCTGGAAGCGGACGTCAATTACAAGATCGTCAAAGATTTTTTAGTAAAGGTTAAGGATAAAGCGGTAGGGCAGGAGGTCTATACCTCGCTGAATCCGTCGCAGATGGTCGTTAAGATCGTTCACGACGAACTGGTCGCACTTTTAGGTGAGAAGGAAGCGACGCTGAACTTTAAGGAATCCGGCATGACCATCGTCATGATGGTCGGTCTGCAGGGAACCGGTAAAACCACGTCTGTCGGCAAGATTACTTCGCTGTTAAAACGAAAATATAATAAGCATCCGATGTTGATCGCGGCGGACGTCATTCGTCCGGCGGCGATTGAGCAGCTGCAGACGTTAGGCAAGGAAGTCGGGGCCGAAGTGTTCTCGCTGGGAACGGAAACCGACGCTGTGGAAACGGTCCGTCAGGGCCTGGCGCATGCGAAGGAAATCGGCGCGGATATTGTGTTGATCGATACGGCCGGCCGTCTGCACATCGACGAAGCGCTGATGGAAGAACTGGCGAAGATCAAGGAAATTGCCAAACCGGACGATATTCTGTTAACTGTCGACGCGATGACCGGTCAGGATATCATCAACGTCGCGCAGGCGTTCCATGAAAAGCTGGACGTCACCGGCTTAGTCGTCACCAAACTCGACGGCGATTCCCGCGGCGGCGGCGTCTTGTCCGTCCGTTCGATCACTCAGGTGCCGGTAAAATTTATCGGTTTGGGCGAAAAGATGGAAGATCTGGACGTCTTCTATCCAGACCGCATGGCCGACCGGATTCTCGGTATGGGCGACATCATGACCTTAGTCGAACAGGCCCAGGAAAAGATGGATCTGGAACAATCCGAAAAGAGCGCCCGCAAGATGATGGAAGGCACCTTTACGCTGGACGATATGCTTCAACAGGTCGAACAGGTTCAGAAGATGGGCTCTTTAGGCAGCATCATGAAGCTGATTCCGGGACTCAATCAGTTCGCTTCCCAGCTTGACGATGAAAAGACAACGAAGCAGATGAATCGTTCCAAAGCGATCATCCTGTCCATGACCAGGGAAGAACGTCAGGATCCGGGCATTCTGCGCGCCTCCCGCAAAAAAAGAATTGCGGCCGGCAGCGGCACGACCGTGCAGGAAGTCAACGCGCTGGTCAATCAGTTTGAGAAGACCCGCCAGATGATGAAACAGATGGCGCAGATGCAAAAGGGCGGCAAGCTGAATATGAACGCCCTGATGGGGCAGAAGAAGGGCATGAACATCCCGCTGAACCCACGCCGCCGCAAGTGGTAAAAAGCAGAAAAACAAGAAAATGAAGCCTGTAAAGGAAAAACACTTGACAGGCTTTCTTTTTATGATATGATGAGTAAGTAATTTTCAGGAGGTATAGAAAAATGGCTGTTAAACTGCGTTTAAAGAGAATGGGTGCTAAGAAGGCTCCGTTTTACAGAATAGTCGCTGCGGATTCCCGCTTCCCAAGAGACGGACGTTCCATCGAAACGATCGGATACTACAATCCGACAACGAATCCGGCTACCGTTAAGATCGATGCGGATCTGGCAATGAAGTGGCTGAGAAACGGCGCGCAGCCTTCCGACACAGTTCGCAATCTGTTGTCCGGCGAAGGTCTGATGAAGCGTTTGCACGAAGAAAAAAACGCGAAGTAAAGTATGGCAGAACTCGATCTGGAGAAAGTCTTACTGAACCTGGTCAAGCCGATGGTGGAAGACCCGGACAGTGTTTCAGTGAAGTCGCTGCCAAGTCTTAACGAAAACGAGATCCTGTTAGTGGTGTATGCCAAGAGCGAGGATATCGCCCGTTTGATCGGCCGCCAGGGAAGCATGGCTTCCGCGCTGCGGCAGCTGATGAACGTGCCGGCCCGGATCGAAAACCGCCGGATTTCGGTAAAATTTGAGTCGTATTAAGAAGGATGCCCTGCATCCTTTTTTCAAAGCAGAGAAGGGGGAAGCCGGATGAAGAAAATGATCATTGGCAAAATTGTCAACACCTTTGGTATCCGCGGAGAGTTGAAGGTGGTTCCGGATACGGATTTCATTGAAGAACGCTTTGCGCCGGGACAGACGTTGATCGTCTGCCTGCCGGAAGGTGAGGCAGAGGTCACGATCGCGTCGGTTAAGGAACATAAAGGTCTTTTGCTTATGCTGCTGGAAGGCGTGACGAACATCAATCAGGTAGAACATTTCAAGGGCTGCGAACTGGCAGTTGATCAGGACGCCCTGCCGCCCTTAGCGGAGGGTGAATATTATTTCTTCCAGCTCAAGGGCTTAAAAGCGATTGATCCGCAGGGGAACGAATTGGGGACTGTCGTGCGGATGGAAGCCTCGGCGGCGCAGAATCTGATCCGATTAAAAAAACTGGACGGCAAGCAGGCGTTAATTCCGTACATCGACGTTTTTGTGAAGCAGGTTGATCTGCAGGCGAAAACGATCACGCTCGATCTGATTGAGGGACTGTTATGAAAATCACGATCCTGACGCTGTTTCCCGAAATGTTTGAGGGCTTTTTGACGACGTCGATCATCAAGAAAGCCCGCCTGAAGGGGCTGGCGGAAATTGAAGCGGTCGATATCCGCGAATTTACCGACGATAAGCACAACCGCGTCGACGAATATCCTTTCGGGGGCGGCCAGGGGATGATCATGAAATGCCAGCCGGTGCTCGATTGTCTGAAAAGCGTCCGGACGTCCCAAAGCCGGGTGCTGCTGATGGGACCGACCGGCCAGCGGTTTACTCAGGCCAAGGCCCGCGAGCTGGTAAAACAGGATCACCTGATTCTTTTGTGCGGTCATTACGAGGGCTTCGACGCGCGGATCCGCGCGTATGTCGACGAGGAAATCAGTATCGGCGACTATGTGCTGACCGGCGGCGAACTGGCTTCGATGGTGATCACTGACGCGGTGACGCGCTTGGTGCCGGGCGTCATTACGGAAGAAAGCCATCTCGATGAATCGTTTGAGAACGGCCTGCTGGAATATCCGCAGTATACCCGGCCGGTGGATTATGAGGGGCACACGGTGCCGGAGGTGCTGCTTTCCGGCCATCATGAAAACATCCGCAAATTCCGGCTGAAGGAGTCGCTGCGGCTGACGCTCCAGGTGCGTCCGGACTTGTTGGAAAACCGGAGCTTCACGAAGGAAGAACGAAAGCTTCTGGATGAAGTGCTGGAAGAGGAAGAAGCGAAAGCGGAGGCACTCCTGCGATCAGAAAGTCCGGAAAATCAGGAGAATCTGGAATAAAAAGGATTGCGTTTTGACCTCGCGTATGTTATAGTAATACAGCTTAATAGCGTCCATGTTCCGCTGATTCTGCTGAATGAATGAGCATCGGATAAAATCGAGATTTGAAAAGGAGAAAAAGTATGAATCTGAATTTAGTCAACGAAATCACAAAAGATCAGCTCCGTACCGACATTCCGGAATTCCGTCCGGGCTGCACAGTCAGAGTTGACGTCAAGATCAAAGAAGGCGACAAGTCCCGTATCCAGGCGTTCGAAGGTCTGGTCATCGCGAAGAAGGGCAGCGGCATCGCTGAAACCTTCACGGTTCGTAAAATGTCCAGCGGCGTCGGCGTTGAAAGAACATTCCCGCTGCATTCGCCAATCATCGACAAGATTACCGTCGTCCGTCGAGGCAAGGTCAGAAGAAGCAAGCTGTTCTATCTGCGCGGCCTGTCCGGCAAAGCGGCTCGTATCAAAGAAATTCGCTAGTCGAAGCCGGAGCTATCCGGCTTTTTCTTTTGTTGCGCCCCAAAGCGGCGCAGGGAGGAGTTGCCATGGAAGAAAACAAACAAGCGCCGATCAACTGGGGACGGGAGATTCTGGATTTCCTGAAGATGCTGCTGATCAGCATCGTCGTCGTGTTCCTGTGCACGCGGTTTTTAATCCGGCCGGTGCGGGTCGACGGCGATTCCATGTATCCGACGCTGCACAACAACGCGATCGGGTTTTCCAATATTCTGACTTATCGGATGCAGGGCTTAAAGCGTTTTGATATCGCGATCATCTATGTGCCGGAGAAGAAGGAATATCTTGTCAAGCGCGTGATCGGGCTGCCGGGGGAAACGATCGAATACCGTCAGGATCAGCTGCTTGTCAACGGCGAAGCTGTGGCAGAAGATTTCTTCGATCAGGACTACAAGCGCAGTCAGAGCGCCAACGGCAGCTTCACCCAGGATTTTGGACCGGTGACGCTGGCGGATGACGAATACTTCATGCTCGGCGACAATCGTCCGTATTCCAGCGATTCCCGCTGGTACGGCCCGTTTAAGAAGGAACAGATCAAGGCGAAGGACGTTGTCGTGCTGTTCCCGTTTCAACAGATAGGAGTGCATTGATATGACCATCCAGTGGTTTCCCGGGCACATGACCAAAGCCAGGCGGGAAATGCAGGAAAATTTAAAGCTGGTCGATTTAGTGATCGAGCTGCGCGACTGCCGGATTCCGCTGTCTTCCAAAAATCCGATGCTGGATGAAATCATCCAGATGAAACCCCGTTTGATCGTGCTGTCAAAAAAAGATAAAGGCGAAGCGGAAATCACCCAGCAGTGGATCGAGAAGCTGAAGGACGATACGACGCTGGTCATCGCCGCCGATCTGCTTCACGATTCGTTTGTGCCGAAGCTGACGCAGGCCTGCAAGGAAGTCATGAAGGAAAAAATCGAACGGATGATCCGCCGGGGAATCCGGCCGCGTGCCATCCGCGCGATGGTGGTCGGCGTGCCCAATGTCGGCAAGTCCACGATGATCAACCGGCTCGCAGGCAAGAAGATCGCCCAGACCGCAGACCGGCCGGGCGTTACCCGTTCCCTGCAGTGGGTCAAGCTGAACAAGGACGTCGAGCTGCTTGATACCCCGGGTGTGCTGTGGCCGAAATTTGAAGATCCGACCGTCGGTTTTCATCTTGCGCTGACCGGCGCGATCCGCGATGAAATCTTACCGAAGGAGGAGGTCGTGGTCTATGCCCTGAAATGGCTCAGCGCCAACGAGCCTCAGCGGTTAAAGGAACGCTACGCGCTGGAGAACCTCGCCGCGGATCCCTATGCGCTTTTGACGCAGATCGCCGTTGCCCGCAAGCATTTGAATAAGCAGGGCGAGGCAGACCTCACGCGCACGATCGACATGGTGATCAACGAAATCCGCAACGATAAGCTGGGACCGATCAGCTGGGAGCGTCCGGCATGAATCATCAGGCTGGATTGGAATATGAGCGCAGCTTCTGGGATCAGGGCAAGCATGTCGTCGGCATCGACGAAGCGGGCCGGGGACCGATTGCCGGGCCGTTGGTCGTGGCGGGAGCCGTGTTCGACATCGGTTACGCGAATTCTGAAATCTACGATTCCAAAGCGCTGAGCGAGAAAAAACGGGAGAAGCTGTTTTCGCTGATCCTGCGGGAAGCCCGCTGCTACAAGATTAAAATCGTCACCCCGGAAGAAATTGACACGCTTAATATTTACCGGGCGACGCAGAAAGCGATGGAAGAAATCGCCCGCGAAATTGATGCGGAAGCCGTATTGACCGACGCGATGCCCCTGCTTCACTGCGCCAAGCCGACGCTGTCGATCATCAAAGGCGATCAGAAGAGCCTGTCGATTGCGGCCGGCAGTATTCTGGCGAAGGTCGTGCGGGATCATATCATGCTGGGCTACGATCGCTTATATCCGGACTACGGTTTTGCCAGGCATAAGGGATATCCGACCAAAGCGCATCTGGAAGCGATGGAGAAATACGGCGTGCTGCCATTCTACCGCAAAAGCTACGGTCCGGTTGCCCGGATGAATCAGATGACGCTGGATTTGGATTGATCGTGATATTTCTTATCCGCTAGAAAAATGGAATTGAACAAGGAAAGAAAATGGTCTGCCTATTCCGGATCATTTTTTTGCTTTTGAGGATCGCGAGGATTTGGGAGAAAGCCGGACCGGAACTGCGGAATCTCTAAAACCAAACTTGTACGATTTCAATGCGATTTGGGCTTAACGGTAAAAAAAACGGGCTGTTGGTAAAAAAAACAGGATTTTTGGAAAATCCTGCGTATATCTTTTATAGAAGGGATTCGGTGAAGATATGCGGAAACAAATTTTAGGGCTGGCCCTGCGTTATCAGGGGGAATGGGAAAAGATCACGGAAGGACTGAAACGGGGAGAGAAACCACCCTGCGCAGAGATTGCCGTTCCGTATGTGACCTGGGCGGACGCGGAGTATCCGGCGCTGCTGCGGCAGCTGCGCTTTCCGCCCTGGATTCTGTTTTACCAGGGAAATCTGGCGTTAGCCGATCTGCCGGCGACGGGGATCGTCGGTTCCCGGCGGGCCTGCCGCTATGGCTTAACGATGACGGAACGCTGCTGCGGGGCGCTAAAGGACGAGGTGATCGTCAGCGGGCTGGCGCTGGGGATCGATGGGGCAGCACACCGGGTAGCCTTGCGGTTATGCCGGGGCACGATCGGAATCGCCGGCTGCGGACTGGACCGGCCCTATCCGGCGTATAACCGTGATTTATATACGGAACTGCCGAAAGCCAATCTGCTGCTGAGCGAATATCCGCCTCAGACGCCGCCGCTGAAGCATCACTTTCCTTGGCGCAACCGGCTGATCGCCGCGCTGAGCGACCGGATCGTCGTCATGCAGGCGGGATTTCACAGCGGCACGATGCTGACGGTCAACGAAGCGATCGAGCTGAACCGGGAGGTCTGGTGTCTGCCCTATCCCGCAATGAATAAGGAAGGCGAGGGCTGCAACCTGCTGATCAGTCAGGGCGCGGAAATTCTAATGGAGCCCTCCCAGCTGACGCGGACGCCGCAGGAACGACGTCAAGCCTGTAAAAACCGTGTTAAAACCATGAAATTTTAAAAAGACATTTGTAATTTCCTTGAAGTTATGGCAATATAGGTTATTGGAACTGAGAAGGACTCAGTAGTAAGGAGGATGACGATGAAAAATTTAGTCATTGTCGAGTCGCCGTCAAAATCAAAAACAATCGAAAAATACTTGGGTAAGGATTACGAAGTAGTTTCCTCCAAGGGACATATCCGCGATCTGGCCATTAAAGGAAAGGATGGCCTGGGCGTTGACGTCAACGACAATTTCAAAGCAACTTACAGCATCAGCGATGATAAAAAAGAAACCGTCAAAGAATTGAAAGCCAAGGCGAAGAAAGCCGATCAAGTCTATCTGGCAACCGACCCCGACCGCGAAGGGGAAGCGATTTCCTGGCATTTAGCCAGCGAATTGAAGCTGGACGTCGACCAGGACAACCGCGTCGTGTTCAACGAAATCACCAAGGATGCGGTACTGCAGGCGTTTGATCATCCGCGTAAAATTGATATGGACCTCGTCCATTCTCAGGAAACCCGTCGGATTCTCGACCGGATCATCGGCTTTAAGCTGTCCAAGCTGCTCAAATCCAAGATTCGCAGCAAGTCGGCCGGCCGCGTGCAGTCGGTCGCATTAAAGCTGATCGTCGAGCGGGAAAAAGAAATCAAAGCGTTCGTGCCGGAAGAATACTGGACGCTGGACGCCAAGTTCAAAGAGGACGATAAGGAATTCAGCGCGGCGTTAGCCAAGATTCAGGGCAAGAAGGCGGAGATTAAAAATAAGGAACAGGCTGACGAGGCGCTGGCTGCCTGCCAGGGACCGATGACCGTGACCGCGTTAAAGAAGCAGGTCCGCAAAAAGGAGGCCAAGCCGCCGTTAATCACCTCGACGCTGCAGCAGGAAGCGTCCACCAAGCTGAGCTTTTCCGCCAAGAAGACGATGCAGGTCGCGCAGAAGCTGTACGAAGGCGTTGAGCTGGAAGATCACAGCGAAGGTCTGATCACCTATATGCGTACCGACTCCACGCGGTTAAGCAACGTCTTTATTGAAGCTGCGCACGATTTTATTGTCGGTCGCTTCGGTAAGGAATACTGGGGCAAGTACAAGATTAAAAATGATGAAAATTCACAGGACGCGCATGAAGCGATCCGTCCGACAAATCTGGAAAATGAGCCGGACAAGGTGAAGAAATACTTAACGCCGGATCAGTATAAGCTCTACAAGCTGATTTATGCCCGCGCCGTGGCTTCGTTAATGGCGCCAAGCAAATCCAACACCGTCAGCGTTGTCCTGTCGATCAACGGCTACGACTTCAACGCCAGCGGCACGCAGTTGGCGTTCGACGGTTATTTAAAAATGGTTTCCGACTATGAGTCCAGCAAGGACGTGCTGCTTCCGGATCTCAGTGAAGGCCAGCAATGCACGCCGGTTTCGCTGCTGGGCAATCAGCACTTTACGGAACCGCCGCTGCGGTATTCCGAAGCCCGGCTGATCAAGGAAATGGAAGAGGAGGGCATCGGCCGTCCGTCGACCTATTCGATGATCATCGACACGATCCAGCAGCGCGGTTACGTCGAATTGAAGAAAGCCAGCGAATCGAGCAAGACGAAAGTCTTTTTCCCGACCGAACAGGGCGAGCTGACCTCGCAGAAGCTGGAAGAATTCTTCAACGAGATCATCAACGTCCGCTATACGGCGAACATGGAAACCGAGCTGGATGAAATCGCCGAGGGCGGGCGTGATCACGTGCAGTCGCTGAAGGAGTTCTACGACAAATTTGAACCGTTGGTCGACAATGCCTATCAAAATATGGAAAAGATGGAGCCGGAAAAAATCGGCGAGCTCTGTCCGGATTGCGGCGGCGAGTTAGTCATCCGTCACGGCCGCTTCGGCAAGTTCATCAGCTGCCTGAACTATCCGCAATGCAAATACACGCGCAAAATTGAAGCGCCGGAAAAAGAAAAACCGGAGCCGACCGGCAAGATCTGTCCGGAATGCGGCGGTGAGCTGCTCAAGCGCAAAAGCCGCTACGGCAACTATTTCCTGGGCTGTTCCAATTTCCCGAAGTGCCGGCATATTGAAAATATCGAAGGCGAGAAGAAACCAACCTTCCGCCGGAAAGGGAAGAAAAAGGATGACGAGTAGGGTAACGGTCGTCGGCGCGGGGCTGGCGGGCTGCGAGGCGGCCTGGCAGCTGGCACAGCGGGGCATCGCGGTGACGTTAGTCGAAATGCGGCCGGAAAAAATGACGCCGGCGCACAAGACCGGCAAGTTTGCCGAGCTGGTCTGTTCCAACTCGCTGCGCTCCGATGCTCTGACCAACGCCGTCGGGGTGCTGAAAGCGGAAATGCGGCGGCTGGATTCCGTCATCATGAGCGTTGCGGATCAATACAAAGTGCCGGCCGGCAGCGCGCTGGCGGTCGACCGCGAAGCGTTTTCGGAAGCGGTGACGGAAAAAGTCAGCGGCCATCCGTTAATTGAAGTCGTTCATCGCGAGGTGACGGAAATCCCGGAAGGTCCGTGTATCATCGCCAGCGGCCCGCTGACCAGCGATGCGCTGAGCCGGCAGATTCAGGCGTTTTTCAATCAGGAATCCTTTTACTTTTACGATGCGGCCGCGCCGATCGTCGACAAGGACAGCATCGACTTTACTCAAGCCTATTACAAGTCCCGCTACGATAAGGGCGAGGCGGATTACATTAACTGTCCGATGGACAAAGCTCAGTTCGAGGCGTTTTACGACGCCTTAATCCACGCGGAAAGCGCGCCTGTCCACGAACATGAAAAAGAGATTTATTTTGAAGGCTGCATGCCGTTTGAGGAAATGGCGCGGCGCGGGGAGAAGACCTTGTTGTTCGGCCCGATGAAGCCGGTCGGTCTGGAACGTCCCGACGGCAGCCGGCCTTACGCCGTCGTGCAGCTGCGCCAGGACAACGCCGCCGCGAGTATGTATAACGTCGTCGGCTTCCAGACGCATTTAAAATGGCCGGAACAGCGCCGCATTCTGCGGATGATTCCGGGCCTGGAAAACTGCGAGATCCTGCGCTACGGCGTCATGCACCGCAACAGCTATATCAATTCGCCGCTTTGCCTGCGGCCGACTTACCAGACCGTCAAGCGCGAAGATCTGTTTTTCGCGGGGCAGATGACCGGAGTGGAAGGGTATATCGAATCGGCGGCCAGCGGCTTAAACGCCGGCCTTCAATGCGCCCGGCTTGTGCTGGGGTTGACGCCGGAGCCGTTTCCGCAGACATGCATGATCGGCGCGATGGCGCATTACATCACGCATGCCGACCCGAAGCATTTCCAGCCGATGAACGCGAACTTCGGCATCCTGCCGTTAGTGCAGAAAGTGAAAAAGAGCGAACGCAAGGAAGCGTATGGCATCCAGGCGTTAAACGAGCTGGCGCAGTTTCAGCAGTCGCTGACATGGAACACGAAGTAACGCCGGAAGAAGCTGCGAAAAAACAGCTGATGAGCGTGGCTGAGGAATTCGTTGAATTCATCGTGGCCCGCCGCAGTGGTTCCCCGGCGACCGCCGACAGCTACGGCCGTGATCTGGAACGCTTCGCAGCCTATCTGGCTGAAAAAAAGATCACGGATTTCGGTCAGGTCGACAAAGCGGTGATGTTTGATTATGTCACGCTTCTGCGCAGCGGCAAGATTACCCGCGGCAAGATCAGCGACAGCTCGTTTTCGCGAATGTTGTCGACACTGCGGTCCTTTTATCACTATTTAATCCGATACAAAGGCGTCAAGGTCAACCCGACGCGGGGGCTGCGCGCGCCCAAGCTCAACCGCACGATCCCGGAGTTTCTGACGTTTGATCAGATGATGACGCTGTTCGATTCGTTCGATCTGAACGATCCGGCGGCGCTGCGCAACCGCGCGATTCTGGAAACGATGTATGCCTGCGGGCTGCGCGTCAGCGAGGTATGTTCGCTGACCCTGGCCGAGCTGGATCTCAATGAGCGGATCCTGACGGTGACCGGCAAGGGCGACAAGCAGCGGATCGTGCCGTTCTATAAACGTTTGAGAACACTGCTGATGCGGTATCTGCGGGATTCCCGGGCGCTGTATCTCAAAGAGGAGCACGGCTTTGTGTTTGTATCGCAGCGCGGGGCGCCGATCACTCCGCGGGCGGTGCAGCTGATTCTGGCCCAGGCTGGGCAGGATGCGGGACTGAACCAGCCGCTGCATCCCCACATGCTGCGGCATTCGTTTGCGACGCATCTGCTGGACAACGGCGTCGATCTGCGCACAGTCCAGGAACTGCTGGGGCACAGCTCGCTGTCAACGACGCAGATTTACACGCATGTGACCGTTGATCGGCTTAAGCAATCGGTGGACGCGGCGCATCCGCATTCACAATCCATTCTGAAAAAATCGGAAAACTGTTAAAATTAGTTAAAATCAGGTCAATAGTAAAAGTAAATGCAGGTAAAGAAGAAAATGTGTATCGGGGCAGAGCAAAAGGAGAAACAGAGTAAAAGGAAACAAAAAAAGAGCCAGATAATGAGGGAAAAGTGTTAAAATATCCGTAGAAAC
>NZ_JADNEM010000034.1:0-27106 GCF_015552275.1 Holdemania sp. 1001302B_160321_E10
ACCTTGCCTTTGGTCGGGATTTCCTCGCCGTCCAGCAGCTTGATCAGCGTCGATTTGCCCGAGCCGGTCGGCCCGATAATATAGACAAACTCCCCCTGATCAATTTTCAAGTTAATATTGTAAAGGGCGTTTACGCCATTTTTATATGTTTTTGCGATATGTTTCAATTCCAGCATTTTCCGCACCTCATTTGTTCTTATTATATCATGGGTTAATCTTTCCATATAGAATAAAAATGTTTGGGATTTCTTACATTTTAACCACCGTTCAATATTACTTTATTATTAGCTCGCCGCATTGTCCTGTTAAGCCCAATTCGCTGAAACCCAAAATGAAGCCGGAATGGACTTCGCGGGAACAAAAAAGGCGCGTCTTCCTTTTCGCGCCGCTTCTGTTTCCTTTTTCATTTACACTGCACTTCCATGATCCCAAGGCGTTTTCCCATCGTTTTTGCGGATTCAACAGACTTATGACCGGCTTATATCCTGAGCTTTCAGCACTTCCCTAGACCTTGAATTCCAATGTGAAGCCTTCTCCATGCACATCCGTTGCGTCGCTGGTAATCATAAAGGCGTTTTCGTCAAACCGGTTGACCAGTTCCAGCAGCTTCGGATATTCCTTCTTTTCCACAACGACCAGAATCACCTTGCGGAGTGCTCCGGTATAACCGCCCGTCGCGTCGCTCAGCGTCGTTCCCCGATCCAGCTCGGATTGGATCGCGGCATTGATCTGCGCGTGCGCCTCCGAAATGATTTGCACAGCCTTCGCGTTGCCGCCGCCCAGCGTCAGCATCTTGTCGATCCCAAACGAGGTGCCCCAGACGGAAATAAAGCCGATCAGCACTGCTTCCAGACCATAGGTGAACAAGCCCAGTCCGACTGTCAGCGCGTCGGTGATCAACACCAGTGTTGAAATCTTAATCCCGGTATATTTGTTGACGATTAACGGCGGAATATCCATCCCTCCGGTACTCGCGCCGGTCCGCAGCACCAGCCCTATACCGACACCCGCCAGCAGTCCGCCATAGAGCGAAGCCAGGATGGGATCCAGCTGCAGCAGCGGGACAAACGGCGTGATGATCGTCAAATAGACCGGATACACCAGCGAACTGATCACTGTTTTCACGGCAAAGTCTTTTCCCAGAAACACCGTGCCCAGCACAAACATCCCCAGCACCAGACCGTTGACCATCAGCGTCGGTTCAATATGAAACACCGGCTGCAAAGCGACCGCGATGCCGGCCACGCCGCCGGAAAGAATATTATAGGGTAAGATAAACATCGCGACGGCCAGCGCCAGCATAAAATTGCCGATCAGAACCCAGGGCAGGTCCCGGACCATTTTCTTCATTTCCAAAAGCGATTCCTCCTTCACTGTCGTTTCATTATATCATGGTTCTTTCTTTACCGGAAAAGTTGGTTTATAATACAGGAAGTCAGAAAGGAGCGGAAGATGAAAAAGAAAAGTTGTTGGCTGCTTGTCGTTTTAATGGTAATCTTTATTTTTTCCAATTCCGCTGCTTCCGCCGGCACGTCCAACGGCATGAGCCTGACGGTCAGCGAATGGGTCCGGCCGGTATTGGATACCGTCGGCCTGCATCCGGAAACGGATTTTTTAAACTTCGTGATCCGCAAGCTGGCGCACTTCAGCGAATATGCTTTGTTGGGCTGCCTGATCGCCGCCGCCTACCGGCTTCAGCCCTGGTCGTGGATGAAGGGCAAAGCGGCGCTGCTGCCGTTTTTCATCATCCCGGTTCTGGATGAGAATCTGCAGCGGTTTTCCGCCGGCCGCAGCTGCGAGCTGCGGGATATGCTGATCGACAGCGCGGGGATGGCCGCCGGCATGTTCCTGGCGATCGTCTTGCTGGGAATTGTACGGCATCCGAAAAAACAGGAGGATTAACAAATGAAAGAATGGAATTTGAACGATCTCTACACCGGCTATGACAGCGAAGCCTTCCAACAGGATTTCGCCGCCTTGGACACCCACATCAACGCGATGAACGCGCTGGCGGAAAGCCTCAATCAGCGCGATCCGCACTCGACGCTGAAAGCGATCATTGAACAGCTGTCCGCCTACCAGACGCTGACCCGCCGGCTGGGCGCATATCTCTCGCTGCGCCAGTCCGCCAACACCGCCGATCAGCAAACCGTTTCCATGAATTCCCGCTTTCAGATCAAGACCAGCCAGTCGGCGCTGGCTTCAACCCGCTTTCAGAAATGGATCGCGGCGCAGGATCTGGACGCGCTGATCCCCAGCGACCCGCTGTTTCAGCAGCATGCCTTCTGGCTGCAGGAAATCCGCAGCCATGCCGCGCATACGTTAAGCGACGAGGTCGAGGACGCGATCGGAAAGATGGAGCTGAACGGTTCCAACGCCTGGGCACAGCTGCAGGAATACATGACCTCGACGGTCGCCGTCACGATGGACGGTCAGGATTATACGTTATCCTCGATCCGCAACCTCGCTTACAGCACCGATCCAACCGTTCGTAAAAAAGCCTATGAAGCGGAATTAAAAGCTTATGATAAAATCAAGGACGCCGTCTGCTTCGCGCTGAATTCGATCAAAGGCGAAGCGAACACCGTCAGCGAGCTGCGTCACTTCGATTCCGTCCTGGACATGACGCTGTTCAATTCCCGCATGCGGAAGGAAACGCTGGACGCAATGTTCACGGCGATTGACGAAGCGCTGCCGCGCTTCCACGCTTATCTGCGGCATAAAGCAGAGCTGCTCGGCTACACCGACGGCCTGCCGTTTTACGAACTGTTCGCCTTGATGGGCAAAAGCACCCGCACCTTCACTACCGATGAAGCGAAAGCGTATCTGATCCAGAACTTCACGCCATTCTCCAAGGATGTCGCCGGGATCATCGAGCGTGCCTTCGACGAGGAGTGGATCGACTTCTTCCCGCGCAAGGGCAAGGTCGGCGGTGCTTTCTGCTGCAACCTGCCGATGCTGAAGCAGAGCCGCGTGCTGACCAACTTTGACGGTTCGCTCAGCGACGTCGTCACGCTGGCGCACGAGCTGGGTCACGCCTATCACGGCCACCGGATTGAAAACCACAGTCCGCTGAACACCCGCTATTCGATGCCGGTCGCGGAAACCGCCTCAACCTTTAATGAAACGGTCATCATGAACGCTGCGATCCGCGACGCTGCCAGCGACGAGGAAAAGATGATGTTGATCGAAAGCACGCTGCAGGATGTTACGCAGGTCATCTGCGATATCTACTCCCGCTATCTGTTCGAAACGGAGGTTGTGGAAAAGCGCAAGGATGGCTTCCTGTTCAGCGACGATCTGGAAGACATCATGCTGCGGGCACAGAAGAAAGCCTACGGCACGGGTCTCGATCACAGCCAGCTGCATCCATATATGTGGATCTGCAAGAGCCATTATTACGACGCCGGCTTAAACTTCTACAATTTCCCATACGCCTTCGGCTGCCTGTTTGCCAAGGGTCTGTACGCGCAGTATCAGAAGGAAGGCCCGGCCTTTGTCGATAAGTACAACCGCCTGTTGGAAGCGACGACCGTCAGCAGTGTCGAGGACGTGGCGGCAATGGCGGGCATCGACATCACCAAGCCGGATTTCTGGCGCGATTCTCTGGCGATTGTGGAGACCATGATCGACGAATTCATCGCCCTGTCCGCCAAGTAAGCAACATCGGTTAAGCATTCCTTTTCACAAAACGAAGCTGGATCCGATTCCAATTCTTTTTAAACAAAATCCGTTTCTTACCCAATCTGCATTGGGAAAAGGAACGGATTTTTTCTTTATCCCCTTCTGGCCTGACGAAGGTCAAAACATCCTCGATCCGAATGGATTTCCGCTTTTCCCGGATCGGCTTCGACGAAAAAGATTTATGCAGCGGCCCGGTTGATCCCTTTGATCAGCACCGCCATCCCCGCTTCCCTCTTTAACGTTTCCCAATCCAATTCCTGCCCACCCAGATAGTCAAGCAGCGTTGGATCCAGTTCTTCCATCAGTACGATTCCGGAATTCATCAACGATGCGATCAACGTCCGCAGTTTCAGCCGCCGGACTTTTCCCACGCATTCCATCCCGTTGAAATCCCGGACACACCGCGTCCGCCACTTCTTCCGGCTGCGGTGCCATTCCAGGCAGAACCAGCCGCGCTCTAACCTGGACAGAACGATATACGTTTCATCCTCCCGCTTCACGATATACCCCGGCACCCACTTGATATACTGATCCTTACCCTGGGTCTGGCAATAATCCGCATAGGCGATTTCATGAGCGGCGGCGCGGTGGACGAGTTCCAGCCGGGTTTTCCCCTGATAGACGGCCGGATGGGCAAAATCAGCGAAATAACCGCGGCGGCCGCAGAAAAACAGATTCCATCCCGCATCCTCTATGTACGCGCGGTATTGATGACAGAGCCGGATTAACCGCAGTTTCCCGGGGATAAATTCCTGCAGATACCACAGATCATGATCAATTTCAAGGATATCCCCCTTCTCCCAAAGCAGCGGCACATTGAGATAGGGATGATAAATATGATCCAGCTGAGAAATCAATACAAGATGTTTCTGAATCCGGCGCAGATCATGCCGTTCTACGGGAATCGGTTTATTTTGCAGCAGTTCCGCTCTCAGCGTCACATTGTGCTTCAAATCAATATAGGTTTGCTTCCCCAGCGGATGATCTCTGGCCAGCATTGTTGTCTGATATTCCCGCAGACCGGAATATGGACTGGACGAACAGGCTTTAGCTGTCAATTCCTGTTTTATCCTGGCAAGAATCAGATATGGACGAATTCGATGGGCCGGATCAATTTTCGCCAGTTCTTCCGATGGCAGCGGCATCTGCGCCCATACCAGAAAGCCCGGCTCACATTGTTCAAACCAGATTTGTTGTTGATTCGCGATTGAAATTGCAGCATTTTCCCGCGGAGATTTTCGCTGAAAAAACTGATGAAGCCAGATCCAGAATTTTTTTGTCATCATTGTCCTTTACCCATTTGAAACGTGGTTGCTGATCCCTGATTTATAAGGGATGTTCATCCGAATACCCTGTTTTATTTTCCGGCTTGGTATGATCCCGCAGCAGAGTATCCAGGGAATCCACTTCCAGCAATTCCATCAGATGTTCCAGATCCAGACTGTCCATCGCCGGATAAGCGGCGTCTTCAATCGCCTGAAGATCTTCAAAAGTAAAATAAGACCGCTCAGCCAGATCCTGCATCGTGATCGCTTTCGCTTCCCGCCATTGCCTGAGCTTCAATCCCAGCAGCTTTGCGGTCGCGTTATTCTCCATTGGGCTGATCCGGCCTTTCAAGGCCTCCCGCATTTGTTTGAGAAAGTCCGCTTCAGCTTGGATCTCAGCCAGCCCCGAGCGGTGCCGCAGCTGCAGCCAGCTTTGTTTACGTTGAAGAAAAGTCAGCTTGTTCTCCACAAACTCCAGCAGCTGCTTCAAAAGGCGGACGTCGTCCAGCACCTCCAGCATCCGCAAAAGCATCCGTTTCTGTTCCCATTCTCTGACGAAATGCACAATTCCGCCAGCTTTCTTTTCCGCCATTTTCTCACGCCCTCAATTTCTTCTGAGTTAATCTTATCATATTTCCTGTCATTATGCCACGTTTCCAACTTTTTTGAGTTTGCAAATGAGATTGAATCCTTCCTGCGCCGCCGGATCAGACTAGTTTTAGGTGTCTTGTATTATACCTATAAATTATACCGCTTTCACGCTAAAATGCAAAGGAACAAAGGAGGTTTCTGGCTGATGATTGTTTATGACAACCTTTGGAAAACCATGAAGAAACGGGGGTTAAGCTGTTATCGACTGACCCTGGATTACGGTATTCCCAAATCACTGCTCAACCGGATGAAGAAGAATGCCGTCGTTAAAACAACCTCCCTGGACGATCTGTGCAAAGCACTTGATTGTCAGCTTCAGGATATCGTGGAATTCATTCCTGATTCTGACTCTGATTAATCCGTCAGCGTCTTGCAAAATTCGTTTCAAATTCCAGCCTGAGCCGCTGGTTTTTTTTATTCTTTATTCTGTTTTAAAGTGCTTCTATCATAAAGCGCTTCTCCCTTCAAGCTCCTCTGTTGATTTTCGCCTGACGCTGTGCTTAACAGCGAGCTTCGAATTCGTCGTTTTCTAATAGAATCAACTAGAATCAACCGGTATGTTTCAAGGATTCATCGGTGTGCCTCCGCTGAAGCCGCCCCTTTTTTTCTGCGTCAATGATGCTCCGCGTTTTGCCAGCGTGCTTGTCCGCAGCTTTGCTTTGGGAAGGGGTCGATCTTTTTTAACAAAATGATCAGGAATACTGGAAATCCCGTCGGGAATAGACTACTGTAAAGACAGAAAGGGGGGATCGTTCATGATTGAACTGGCACAGCTGGCCCGGTATCGGGAAAACAACCGGCTGGAAGCGAAACGGGCCCAGGGCGGCTTGCCGCACAGTCTGTGGGAAACATATTCAGCCTTCGCCAACACAGTCGGCGGAGCGCTGCTTTTGGGTGTGATCGAAACGCCGGAAAAATATTTTCAGTCCGTGCCGCTGGCCGATCCGCAGAAGCTGGCCGAGCAATTCTGGCATATCGTCGCCAATCCCGAGCTGGTCAGCGTCAACCTGCTTTTGAGGGAACAGGTCCAGATTGTCACAGCGCAGGACCACCCGATCGTACTGATTGAAATTCCGCGGGCGCTGGCTTGCCAGAAACCGGTATTTCTGGGCTCCTCGCCCTTTTCCGGAACCTATCGGCGAGGTGGGGAAGGAGATTACCGGTGCCAGATCAGCGAGGTTCAGATCATGATGGAAAACCGGTTTCGGGAACTGCCCGACGGAGCGCCGGTCGTTTCCGCCGTGCTGGACGATTTCAAGCCGTCCTCCATTCAAGCTTACCGGCAGCGCTACCGGCAGGCGCATCCCCATTCTCCATGGAATGCCATCTGCGAGTTAAGCTTCCTGCTTCAGGTCAACGCGGTTTATTTCGCGATGGACGGCAGTCTGCATCCAACCTGGGCCGGCTTGTTGATGTTCGGCAGGCAAGAAGCCCTGGCCCGCGCCTTCCCCGGCTTACAGCTGAACAACCTGCTGGAAACCCGCCGGCAGGAAGACAACGCCTGCGACTTCTATTTCTCCGCCCGCCGGCAATTACAAAGCCAGCACCCCAAAGACATCGCCTGGGCGATCAACGAGGCGTTAGTCAACGCGCTGGCGCACGCCGACTATCAGGATCATCCGCAGATTGAAATCCGCGCCGATTCCCAAGAGATTCAGGTCGTCAACCGCGGCCAGCTGAGACGTCCATCCATGCCGGCCAACCCCGTTCTCTACCAGATGTTCCATCTGATCAAAGCGGCGGACGGACGGGGCACCGGGCTTTTGCGGATTGAAGCGATCTGGAAGCAGAAAGGCTGGTCAGCTCCGGAGCTGACCGATAAACCGCAGCGCCGCGAAGTATTGTTCCGGCTGCCGGTTTCCCGCAAAGTTCAAAAACGTCAGACCTTGCAGCAGCGTGTGCTGGATCTGATCACAACGGAAATTGAGGTTGCCCCGGATCAGATTGAATCACAGCTCAGACTGACGAAGACGCAGACTGAAAATCTTTTGCAGGCGCTGCTGGAACAGGACCTGATCGAACAGAATCCCGCATCGCTGCGCTACCATTTAAAAGCCTGAGCGCCGCAGCCTGTCCACGTTAAAAAACGAGCCTTCTCCCTTGGAGGGAGCGCTCGTTTTTTCATCTTTCCGTTTCACTTAGATCAAATCTTTCTTCACTTTGAAAAGGGAATGGCAGCGTGAGATAACCGCCGGCCGGTTTCCGGATCGAAAAAGTGCAGTGCGGACGCCGCAGCGCTCAGAATGACCCGGTCGCCGATCTGACTGTTCGCGCCTTCCGGCAGACTGAATTCCACCAGCCTTCCGCCCAGACTGCCCGAACCAAAACACTGCGCCCCAATCCAGTGAAATTGTTCGATCACCGCTTCGCCTCTCAGCGCCGCTTCTGCCTCAGGCTGCGAAGCTGGGCCGATCATTCTGGCCCGCAGCTGTTGAGGACGCACGCCGATCACCACAGTGTCCGCGCCGGCCGGCCAGACTATCCGCGAAGGCTGAAAGAACGATTGAGGAGCAGCGATGCGGACTGTCCACAGATTGATCGGACGTTCGCCGATAAACTGCGCCGCAAACAGCGTGGCGGGCTGGGTGACGATCCGCTGTGGGATATCGTTCTGTTCGATCCGGCCCTGATTCATCACGACCAGCCGGTCCGCGAGGTTCAGCGCCTCACTTTGATCATGCGTCACCATCAGCGCCGTCTGTCCGCGCTGCCGGCATAACCGCAGAATTTCATCCTGCAGCTGTAAGCGCAGCTGCCGATCCAGCGAGCTGAGCGGCTCATCCATCAACAGCACCGCCGCTTCCTTAAGCAGCGCCCGTCCCAGCGCAACCCGCTGCCGCTGGCCGCCGGAAAGGGTGCGGGCCTTGCGCTCAAGCAAATCTTCCAGCTGCAGCTGCCGGGCGATCGCTTCGATCTGCGAGCGGTGAGCGCGGCGGTCAAGGTTCTTCTTCGCCAGACCGAACGCCAGGTTCTCCGCGACGCTCAGCCACGGAAACAGCGCGCTGGATTGAAACATCATCGCCACATCCCGATCCTGCGGCCGCTGTCCGTCAACCGCCTGCCCCCGGATCCGGATTGTTCCCTCATCGGGCGTTTCCAGCCCCGCGATCATCCGCAGCGTCGTCGTTTTCCCGCAGCCGGAAGGTCCGACCAGCACGCCCAGCTCCCCCTCTTTCAGCGTCAGGCTGAACTGATCTACCGCCTGCACGCCGCCGGGATACTGCTTGGAGATTGCGGTTAATTCCAGCATGTTCATCAGGAATCCTCCCGCCGCAGCCAGACCCGCGCTTCATACGGCCGCAGCGCCCCGGCAAAACCGGGATCGGAATAATTATCAAAGACACATTCGCCCCGCTCCTCAGGCAAGGAAAACGGAATCGTTTCCCCGCGGAAGTTGCACACAACCCAGGCTTCTTCCGTGGCGGTGAACCGGCGGTACATAAACAAATCCGGATGCTCCGGCTCGACGAACTCAAACCCGCCGTACACAAACAGCTGCTTGCCCACCTCGCTTAAGCGCAGCTGGATTAACCGCCGCGTCAGATTCAGCACGGAATAGGGATCGGCCTGCTGGGCGGCAACGTTGATTTCCCGATAATTGCCGATCACTTTCTCCGCCGGTTCGACCGTGGAAAACCCGGCATACGTCTCCGCGCTCCACTGCATCGGCGTGCGCGCGTTGACCCGCGAGGTTCGCCGTTCATATTCCAGGATCTGTTCCTCGCTCAACCGGGAGCGGGCTTCTTTTACGTAATTGGCGACCCATACGTCGTGGAAATCCTCCAGACTTGAATAATCGACGTTGGTCATGCCGATCTCCTCGCCATTGTAAAGAAACGGCGTCCCCTTCATCAATAACAGCGCCGCTTCCAGCATCGAAGCCGACTCGCGGTGATAGCGGATCGGATCGCCGTATTGGCTGACCACCCGCGGCAGATCGTGATTCATCCAGTAAATCGCCGGCCAGGCTCGTTCCCCCAGCCCCTCGTACCAACGAGCGAACACCTGTTTCAGCTGGCGGACGTCGACGTGCCGGTCCGCCTCGGTGATGATCTCCTTGCCTTCCAAACCGTTGCACCAGCAGTGATCGAATGTAAACACCATGTTGAAGGCTCCGGTTTCCTTGTCTGCGTAATTCAGCGCCATCTGCGGACTTGCGCCGCCGCCAACCTCGCCGATTGTCAGACAGTCCCGGCCCGCCAAGACCGTCTGCTTGAACTCCTGCAGGTAATCGAACAACGCCGGCAGATTGGAGAACTTCGACCAGTCCGCGGCCAGCCCCTGCGCGTTCACCGGCAGTTCGCTGTCCTGAAATTCAGGATCCCGGGCTAAATGCGCCACCGCATCGACGCGGAAACCGTCGATTCCCATATCCAGCCATTGCCGCGCGACCGCCTCCATGCGCTGCCGCAGGATCGGATTCGCCCAGTTCAGATCCGGCATTTTCTGTGAAAAGATCTTCATGTAATACTGGCCTGCCTGCTCGTCATAGGCCCAGGCGGAATCAGCGAAGAAACTCGCCCAGTTGGTTGGCGGCTGAGGACGTCCTGCGGCGTCATAGCGCGGCTCTTTCCAGATATAGAAAGCATGTTCCGGGCTGTCCGGATGCGCGCGGGCTTCAATAAACCACGGATGTTCGTCTGAGGTGTGGTTTAAAATCAAATCCAGAATAATCCGCAGACCCCGCCGGTGCGCCTGAGCGATCAGCTCCCGCACATCCGCCAAGGTTCCAAACATCGGATTGACGTCCAGAAAATCGCTGACGTCATAGCCGTTATCATCCATCGGCGATGGGTAAAACGGACCGATCCACAACAGCGTCACGCCCAGCGCCTTGAAATAATCCAGCTTGGCGATGATGCCGCGCAGATCGCCGATTCCATCATGATTACTGTCATAAAATGTCTTCGGCAGGATCTGATAACCGACCGCTTCCTTCCACCACGTCTTTTCCATCCTGCTCCTCCTTCGCGCTTGATCCCGCTGTCTTCTTTCCAGATTTCACCCTGCGGATCCTTTCCTGTCGTGGATCCGCTCCGCTCACTCTTTTTCTTCATTATAAAAATAATTCCCCCCGACTTCAAGAAAACCCGGTTTTTCCTTGCGGAAATTCCGGTTGGGGCGCTACAATAAAAAGGTTGAGGAGTGAATTCATGGAAAATCAATCATTTGAAAGAGAAAACGCCCGGCTGCTTCAGCAGCTGAGCACTGTCTGCGGAACGATGGAGCACAACGAAATCCAAAACGGACAGCTCGTATTTGAGCGCTGGAACCTGCGGGTATCCGCCCGCGTCGATGCCCTGGACGAGCGGGTCATGGCCGTCTGTACGTTTACGATCGAATGCCCGCGGTTTGACGAACCGGTCGTGGAATGCTGCGCGGGGGCGGGACAGGATCCGGATCAGGCGATCGGCGCGGCGGCCGCCAGCTTCTTATTCGGCATGATGGCGGCGGTGATCACCCTGATGCGGGGAGAATCCGTCCTGCAGCTGACCAGCGAGTTCGGCGGGAAAGAACGGAAATGGAACTGCATCCAGAGTGAGATCGTCGGTATGGGCCAGCCGCTGTCCGGCGATCACCGGCTGGATTTCTGGAACGCGTTGAAAAGCCAGCTGCCGCGAGTGCTCGGCAGCCGGAAGATCACGTTCATCAAGATCTATGGCGCGCGTCAGGCCGACGGCAGCGTTACGGCGGAATGCCGCGTCAACGACGTTGTCTGCCGGTTTTTAAGCGAAGCACTGGCCCGGATTGTGGAAAAGTGGGACAATACACAGTTTGTTTCCCGCAAACAAATCTTTATATTAGAACAGGATCCTGAGCATTCTGCCGTTTTCCCGTATACCAAGCAACAGATTACAGAAGCGACGATCAAAGCGATGCGGCTGTTTCAGGCCTGCGACACGGCTGAGAAGCTGGGACGCTATGGACAAATCCTGAGTAAAGATCTCAACGACCCCTCCCTGGCCGAGCTGTTCCGGTTCTTTCTGCCGGAAATCTGCGCGGAAAACGCCTTTTCTGAATTGATCGTCGACGAACAGCTGACGCTGTATTGCAAAAATCAGGTGATTCCCGTCACGCTTTTCCAGCTGACCGCCTATGCCTGGATGAAGGAAGCGGTCTACGCGGGGTTTGGCAGTGAGGAATTTGACAACGATCTGTTCCGGCAGCTGATCGGACTCAGCTCGTTGTATTCCCTTGTCTGTCAGCTGAAGCAGGACAAAGCAGACCTGAACGGCCAGACTGCCGCCCTGCAGTTCCACGCATCCGACACCTTCCAGTTGTTTTAAATCGCCCGTTCAGCCCGCTTCTTATCCAGCGGGCTTTTTTTGTATAAAAACCCTTCCTTTATTCTTCCTTTTTTCTTACTTCCTTTTTATCTAATTAATCGTACAATTTCTTCTTTCATCAGAAACCATCACCTCAATCTCACCGAAAGCAGAAACGAAGAATTAATTCATATAATTTTTACCTTTATTTATATACAAGTAATTCCAAGATTAATTAAACCATTTATTATTGCATTATTAAAATTACATCGTTGTTTAAAATAAACATACGCTCTCTTTTTATAGTCGTATTTAAGCGCAGATTGTAACGTTTAAAAAAAGTAACATAAAAATATGAAAAAGAAGAAAAAATCGAATGGAAAATCATTATTTATTCATCCAGTTTATTACCTTTTTGTTCAATTCCCGCTACAATAATCACGAAGGAAGTGAATAGTTATGAATGACGTCAATTATGTTGTTTTAGGCCGGCGTATCCGAATCCTGCGCAAGTACCGCCGGATGACTCAGGAACAGCTGGCCGAAGCCGCAGGTCTTTCCATCCAGCATCTCAGCAACGCGGAAAACGCCCGCACCAAGCTCGCCCACGCGAAAATCAAAAACATCGCCAACGCGCTGCATGTCTCTTTGGATGAATTGGCCGGCGACGGAATGGATCAAAAGCAAGTCCGGCCTGAAATAGCCGCGCTCTTTGAGGAATAAAGACAGCGCGTCAAAACGTCGGTTGTCATGAATTTCAAAGCCGTCAGCGCTTCTTCATCCGCAAGAATAAAAGAGCGGCCGCAGAATTTCTCCATGTGTCCGCTCATGTGAAAAAACGGCTCCCTGCGAAGCCGTTTTCTTCTTAATATTGGGTGATGTCGCGGAAAGAGATCAGCGCGATGTTCTTTTCTGCAAACCAGGCCTTCACTTCCGGGGCCATCGCCGCTTCCAGATCGTTGATCCGCACGTCGGTAAACGAGGACAGCCGGTAAATTTCCCGGTCGAGATAGCCGGGATGCAGCGTCACCAGCGACAGCGGCAGCTCCGCGATCCCGCCGAGATCTTCGGTAAAATACGCCGCCGGCTCCACTCCCTGATCATAAAAGGGATAGATTGAAGCGGCCCGCTGCGGCCGTTCTGTCAGTTTATGGTCGCGGTTTTCCAGATAGGACACATGCGGCAGATCGTACCGCTTTGCCAACAGCGCCATCGCTTCCAATAGATGCGGCGAACGAACCGCGTGCCCTTCCAGATATTCCGGACGGCGGCCCGTCAGCGTAATAAACCTGCGGATCTGCCCGTCCACCTCCGCCACCGCCTGATCCAGATCAGGAATCGGATCCCGGCCCGCGGCCAGTTCTGCCCGGTACATTTTAGAGCTGTGGAAATTGCCCTGCTCGTCGATCAGATCCGGAATCAATGCCGGATCGGCAGTCGGTTTTCCGACGACGATGTTGATATGCAGCCCCAGGCATAAGCCCTCGGCTTCGCGCAGCCAGCCCAGGGCGGCCGGTGCGGCCGGCATGTTGATCATCACACCGGTGCTGCGCACAATCCCTTCGCGGTACGCTTTTAAAATTCCCAGACTGATCGCTTCGGTAAATCCGTAATCGTCAGCCTTCACAAGACAACGTTTCATCGCACGCCATCCTCAATTAAGCGATCTTGCGCTTCATCGCTTCCGGATTGAACACTGAAGTGTCCTTTGCGCGGTCATAAACAATTCGCCCTTCGACCATCGTCAGCACGCATTCATAATCGTCGCTGATGACCGCCAGATCGGCGTTTTTGCCCTCAGCCAGCGATCCTGTGACCGGATCAAGCCCCAAGAAGCGGGCGGGATTGAGCGACGCCATCTGCACCGCGTCCTCCAGCGATACGCCAACGATGTTGACCAGCTGTCCGATATTATACAGCACCCACTTGCCGCTGCCGCAGATCCGGCCGTGCAGATCGAGAATCAGCCCCTTTTCATCGGCGATCATCTCTTTGTTGTAGCGCATGTAATGTCCCGTCGGCAAACCGGCGATATAATTGGAATCCGAAATCAGGCAGAACTTCTCGACCGGCTGCATCCGCAGGCAGATCTGGATCATTTCCTTGCAGACATGATTCAGGTCGGTGATCAGCTCGTAGCGCAGATTGTCTTCCAACAAATACTGGCCCAGCGCCCCGACATTACGATGATGAATGCCGCGCATCCCGTTGCACAGGTGCGTGACGATATCCAGACCGACCTCATCCATCGCTTTGCGGATATCCTCGGCATAGGCTTTCGTGTGCGCGGACGCGACTTTAATTCCCTTTTGATGAAGCAGGCGGATGACGTCGTAGGCCTTCGGCAGCTCCGGCGCGATCGCCATCATGACCATCTTGCCTTTGGCCTTGTCGATCAAGCGCCGGGCTTCCGCGACGTCCGGCAGCGGGTAATCCTCGCCGACCGTATTCTCGCCGCCGCGCGCCCAGAACGGACCTTCGGAATGCACGCCGTAAATCCGCGCGCCGTCCAGCGGCTGTCCGGTACAGTCGGCGATGGCCTCAAATGCTTCTTCCTTGGCGGTCGGCAGCACGCCGGTCACCCCGACCGACGCGACGGCCTTGGCAAATCCCTTCACGTCTTTCTCCTTCGCCGGATCGGTCATCGACCAGCCGCCGAAGCCGTGGTTATGAATATCAATGATGCCCGGGATGATCCGCTGATCTTCAAAATCAAGATCTGCCGGCCCCGCCGCCGGGCCGATCCGCACGATCTTACCGTCTTCAATCTCGATGACACCGTCAACGATGCCCTGCTCCGTGACGATCCGGCGCGAGCGCAGTACGGTCCTCATGCGTTTTCCTCGATCCGCATCTCGCGGTAGAATTCCGGGTTAAACAGATCGGTATCGGTCTGGCAGTCATACACCTTGCGGCCGCGCACATACGTGGCCACCGCCTGGTAATCGTCGGTGATGACGACGCAGTCAGCGTCCTTACCGACCTCCAGCGAACCCTTGCGGTCAGCCAGTCCATACTTCTTCGCCGGGTTGAGCGAAGCCATGCGGCTGACTGTGCTCATCGGCATGCCCAGCTTTTCCACCAGATTGCCGATGCCATAAAGCACCGGTTTGGAGCTGCCGCACAGCCGGCCGGTATCGCTCAGGCAGAAACCCTCCGGCGTAATCGAAATGATCATGCCCGGATGCCATCCCTTATATTGCCCGATCGGCGCTCCGGCCATCCCGGAACAATCGGAGATCATCATAAACCGCGACGGATCCTTCAGCTTGAAGTACAGCTTCAGCATTTCCAGACTGATATGCAGCCCGTCGCAGATGACTTCGCACTCGACGTTTTCATTATTTAAAGCCGCGCCCAGACCGCCGATATCGCGATGATGCAGTCCGGTCATGACGTTGCCGGTATGCGTCGCGACGCTGAGGCCCCGGGCATACGCCGCCATCGCTTCGTCATACGTGCAGTCGCTGTGAGCGTAGGCCAGCGTCACGCCTTCGGACAGGAAATAGTCGATGATCGGATCGATCCCCGGGATTTCCGGAGCCAGCGCAACCAGCTTCAGTTTGCCCTGACCATCGGCGACCATCTGCTTCGCCGTGGCCAGCGATACCTCCGGCCAGCCGGTGCGGATTCCTTTTTCCCCGACCCGGTTCAGCCATGGGCCTTCGCTGTGGATACCGACGATGTCCGCGCCTTCGTTGTTCTCGTCCGCCACTTCGCTGACGCTGCGGATCATGGAAACCGCGCAGGTTGGGAAAATGCTGGTGACGCCCTGAGAACCCAACGCCTTCAGATAATGCCGGATGATCGGTTTCTGCACCTGCGGATCCGCGCTGACCTGCCCGGATAAGCCGTAGCCATGCGTGCCGTGATTGTGGGTGTCAAAGATGCCCGGGATAATCCGCTGATTACCGTAATCCACCGCTTCGGCCAGAAGCTGCGGATCCTGCGTGAAGCCGGTAAGCTTGCCTGCTTCAATGATCATCGCGCCGGACTGCCACTGTCCGTTCCAGAGAATGCGTTCGCTTTTTAATATCGTTTTCATTATTTCTCCTTTATTATGATTTGTTTTCTATCAAGCTTTGATGAGATCGGAAGAAGAAAACACAAAGGGCTGCGCTGGCAGCCCTTCCTTCTTTCCTTAGAAGATTCCGAAGAACGCCAGCGCCACGCTGAGAACGAGAATTCCCAGAACCAGCGTCACCGGACGTACGCCCTTTTTAATTAACGCGACCAGACCGAAGACCAGCGCGACCGACAGGATCCCCGGCATAATCGAGTTGACGACGTCGAGGACGACGACCGAGGTCTGACCGACCTGAATCGTCCAGGCCAGCTTGACGTTCACCATCGAAGCGACCATCGCGCCGACCATGCTTAAGCCCAGGATAGCCGCTGATTTGGTCAGCGACGTCATTAAACCGGAGGAGAAGATCGAGTCGATGAACGAGGTGCCCATCGTATAGCCGATTTTCAACAGATACCAACGCGCGACGACCTGCGAACCGCCGTAAAGCAGCACGAAGATCAACACGCCTAACAGATTGCCTTCGGCGCATAAGCCGATGCCGATTCCCGCGGCGATAACGCGCACACAGTTGAAGAAGAACGCGTCGCCGATCCCGGCGGTCGGTCCCATCAACGCGACCTTGATGTTTTCAATCGTATCGTCGTCAACGCTGCCCTTGGTCACCTTTTCCCGCTCCAGCGCGTAGGCCAGACCGGCGATGAAGCTGAACAGCACGGCGTGAGTGTTGAAGAAGTTATTATGCCGGACCAGCGCCTGCTTACGCTCTTCCGGATCGCTGTAAAGCTCCTCGATGGCCGGAGCCATCGTGCAGGTGAAGGCGTTGCCTTCCATCTTAACCATATTGAAGCCGCAGAACACCAGTCCGGAATTCCAGAACATGGATTTCAGCGTTTTCTTTTCCTGTGCGGACAATTCCATTTTCGCCATTAGAAGAAATCCTCCTCGTTATTCCCGTTCGCGCTGGCCGCGGCGGCGTTGGCCGTCTTGGCGTCCAGCAGCTTTTTATCATTGTAGAAGTACATGATTGCGACGACCGCCATGATGATCGCGATCGGCAGCTGGCCTAAGCCCAGATATTTCGACAGGACGAAGCCGACGAAGAAGAAACCGCCGATTTCCTTGTCCCAGATCATCGACGTCAGAATGGCGAAGCCGACGCCCGTCATCATGCCCGAGGCCGCCGACAGGCCGCTCATGACCCATGCCGGCAGGTTGCCGATCACACTCTGCAAGCCCTCGACCCCAAAGGCGACGGCCAGAAACAGAATGATCGTCTGCGGCAGACGGTCGACGAACAAACCGCACAAAATGGTCTGAATGCGGAAGCTCTTCATGTTGCCGGTTCCCGCCAGATGTTCCCAATACGGCGCTAAGGAAGCCAGCACCGGTTTATACATTTCCCCGACGGTCGCCATCAGCGTGCCGATCGGCATCGCCAGCGCCAGACCGGTTTCCGTATCAACGCCGGTCAGAATCGTCATCGCCACGGCGATGATCGAAGCCGAACACGCATCCGCCGGCACTGATCCGCCGATTGCGGAAATCCCCATGAAAATCGCTTCCAGCGAAGCCCCCATGACTACGCCAGTTGTCAAATCCCCTAAAACCAGGCCGGTAATCGCCGCCGTCACGATCGGACGGGCGAAGGTCTGCCACGACATCACGCGGTCGACGCCGTTGACGATCAGCCATGCAAGCATGACTAATAACGCACTTTGAATCATCCTTTTTTCCTCCTCTTATTTAAACAGGTTGGTAATATCCTCGGCCGGCTCCTCCGGAGTCGTCTGATAGATACATTTCAAGCCAGTCGCGATCAGATGCTTGAAGCTCTCCACTTCCACCTGGTCGCAATAGATGTTGTTGCCATAGCGCTTGCGCGGCATGCCCGGTTTTTCCGGAGCGATCCGGCCGTAGTTGCCGATGTTGATGTACGGGATGCCGCTGACGGCCGCCACGACGCGCTCGGCGTCCTCGGGGCTGTTGACCAGCATCAGGATTTTCATCGCTTCACAACGCGGATCCTGAAGCAGGGCGATCGCGTCGTCCACGCTGCGGATCGCGGTTTTGATGCCGGCGGGCGCGGCCATTTTCAAACTTTTCTGGATAATCGGACTGTTGGCAGCGGCATCGTTGCCGACGACGATGTGATCGACGCCGGTGTGCCGCGACCATTTGATCGCGATCTGGCCGTGAATCAGCCGTTCGTCGATCCGAAACATTTTGATCATACTCTTCCTCCTCTCATCCGGGAAAGATCGGTTGGCCTGTCCCCCGGACACAAAAGCTGCAGGGCAACGGATTCCAAAGTGAGCCGGACTTCGAATTTCCGTTTAGAAGATAAGCGCGCGTTTATCTTTACAACTGGATTATAAGCGCTTTCAGAATGAATTACCTCATGGAAAAACAGGACAAAAAAAGGGCAATGTTCATCATTTGCCCTTAGTCAGAGGTAATTTTTTGCGCCGTTTTTATTTTTTACACTTCAAACATCCCGCCGCCGGCCTGCAGACAGCGCTTCACCGCGTTGATCAACAGGCTTAAATCCCGGGTTTTCAACAGGGCCTCGATGTTTTCCTGATCGACCGCCAGCTGATGCGCGGCCTGATCGAGAAACCGTAAGCTTTGCAAGCCCGCGGCGAAATCGGCGGTGATGTAGATCAGATAGCGGATCTCTTTCTTTTCCCACACGCCCGGTTTGCTTAACCGGTAGATCTCAAAGCTGTTGCGGCGGGTGTACTGGCGGCTTTGGACGATGATCACGGTCTGGTGCACCACGCGGAAATCGCGCACCCGCGTCAGCTCTTCCTCCATTTTCTGCACGGCGTAGTAATCGCGGCCGTTTTTGTAGCTGATCAGATGGATGAAGGCTTCCTTGCCGTCATATTCAAATTCCGGATAAAAGCTGGCGGTATCCCAGTCGAATTGATCGAGCAGCGGCTGCAGCTGATAGCCGTCCATGATCACCGTGTTGAAAAACTGATTGAATTCGCGGGCTTCCGGAATCTGATTAATCACCATGTAGGGAATCGTATAGCGGTAACTATAAGATGGAAAGTTCAGCAGCAGGCAGTCATATTGGCTTTGATCGAGCCCGCGCACCTCATAAAATTCATAGATGTCGACCGTTTCAAACCAGCGCTTGCGAAAACGCCGCAGCAGGCGGTTGCGGATGATCTCCGAGGCGACCTGACCATTGCGGCTGCAGATCAAAACGCGGCGTTTTTTATATGGATAAGGGACGGCGTCGATCAGCGTGAAAAAGCGCACTGCGAGCATGTTGACATCCATGTCGGTGACCGGCACGGACAGATGGGTCTCCAGTATCTGTGCGGCGCTGACGGCCAGTGCTTCGCAAACGGGAGAGTAGCGGATGCCGTTGTTGTCGACATGCGAGCCAAGGACCAGATAACGGAAGTTGAGCGAATCGCAGAACAGCAGCGGGATCAGGCCCGGGATCATCACGCGGCCATAATCCGGCAGCGCCGCGAAATCCACGCTCCAGCTTGTTTTCAAGCCCTGCGCGATCTTGTCTGCCAGCTCGCAAGCCAGCTGATAACAGCCGGGATACCGCTGAGGCAGCTGCGGGCTGTCGATCGGATCGTTCCAGCAAAGCAGGATCACCGCGATCGCCAGCACCTCCTCCTCGGGCAGCTCAAAACCCGAATAGGCAGCCTGAAGCGCAGCGACGATCCTGATCGCGATCTGCGCCTCGTCAAAGGAGCGCAGATAAGTCATCTTCGCTTCATCCATGGACACGGCAAATCCGGCCTTGATGCGGTTGCGCGCCAGCACCAGATACCAGGCAATGCGGTTTGTGTAGGTGTCGCTGATCGCAATCCCGCTCTCCCGCAGCACGCGCAGGAAAATATGCCGGATCTCGTTGCGTTCCTCTTCATCCACGTCAAAATACTGCACGTATTCATCGTAATTCAAAAACGAAACCGCTTTATAATAATGGATCTCATACAATTCGAGCATGCACAGCCGGCGCTGAAATTCCTCGCCGGTGACCTTGACGCCGTACTTCGGCCGGGACTGCAGCGTCAGACCGAAGGCTTCCAGACATTGGCGGACTTCCCGCAGCTGTGCCTGCAGCGTGCGCCGCGACAAAAAGAGCTGATCGGAAATCGCGTCGAAGGTCAGGTAGCGGGGCGCGACGATCAGCCGGCGGACGATGTCATTGGTGCGGCCGACAATTTCACTTTTAGTGTAATTCATCGTACTGAAGCGGATCTGAAGCTGTTCGCGGACCGGATCGTACACCGCATGATCCAGAACCTGAAGCAAATAGCCCTTGCCTTTGCGGGTCAGAATTTCAACGCCGCTGGCCTGCGCCAGCTCGCGCAGCTCCGCCATATCGTTTTTCACCGTGCGTTCGCTGACGCCGGCCATCGCCGCCAGCTGTCTGGCTTGCAGCGGCTGATCGCTGTTATCCAGCAGATAAAGCATTAATAACAGCCGGTTCTTCACCACCGCCATAAAATCGATTCCCCTTTCGTTACAAAACGCGCCGTGCTTCGTCGATCAGCCTTCGGCCGCCAGCGGGGCACAGGCTGCTTCCCGCTGTTTGACCGTCATTTCATGCAGCACGCTGAGCTGCAGCGGAATCGCCAGCACAAAGCTGCACACATCGGCGATCGGCTGGGCGATTTCCACGCCCTGAATCCCGATCAGCGCCGGCAAGAGCAGCACCGCCGGGATGAAGAACAACCCCTGCCGCGACATCGCCAGCAGCGAAGCGCGGAAGGATTTTCCGATCGTCTGCAGCATCATGTTGCAGATCGTAATCCACCCACACAGCGGAAAGGTCAGGCATTGCCAGCGCAGCGCCTGGGTGCCGATCGCGATCACCTGCGGATCGTTTTTGGAGAACAGCTGAATCACCTGCGGGGCCAGCAGATAGCCGGCCGCCGACAACATGATCAGGATCACCGTGGCGACCTTCACGCAGAACCAGAAGCCTTCCTTGACCCGGTCATACAGAAAGGCGCCGTAGTTGAAGCCGCACACCGGCTGGAAGCCCTGACCGAAGCCGGTTACCACTGAAGCTGCCAGATTCATCACGCGGCCGACGACCGACATCGCCGCGATCGCCGCGTCGCCGTACGGCCCCGCCATCAAATTCAGACAGATCGTCGCCACGCTGCCTAATCCCTGCCGGCACAGCGAAGGCATGCCGCCGTTGATGATCTGGGAATAGTAGTATTTGGAGAACGTAACGTTGCGCAGGCGGATGCGCAGGTTGCCGCCCTGGGTCGTTCCCTTGAGCAGCAGCACGAAGCCGACGAACTGGCTGATGATCGTCGCCAGCGCAGCCCCGCTGACTCCCATGTCAAAGACAAAGATGAACAGCGGATCCAGAGCGATGTTGAGCACTGCCCCAGAGGCGATGCCGATCATCGCGTAGAACGCGCTGCCCTGGAAGCGCAGCTGATTGTTGAGCACCAGCGAAGCCGTCATATACGGCGCGCCGATCAGGATTAAGCGCAGATACTGGCGGGCGTAGGGCAGAATGGTTTCCGTCGCGCCCAGAATCCGGCACAAAGGATCAATCAAGATTTCTCCCAGTAAAAAGATCACCGTGCCCAGCGCCAGCGCCGTGAAGAAGCCGGTCGCCGCCATCTGCTGCGCTTCGTCAAAGCGGTGCTGCCCCATTTTGCGTGAAATATAATTGCCCGAGCCGTGGCCGCAGAAAAAGCCGAAGGCCTGGATGATCGCCATCAGCGCGAACGATACGCCGACCGCCGCGGTAGCGCTGGTTCCGATCCGGGCGACGAAGAACGTGTCCGCCATGTTGTAAAACGACGTTACCAGCATGCTGATAATCGTCGGCACGGCCAGTCGGCAGATTAGACTGGACACGGGCTTCTCCGTCATCGTTTTATATTTTTCCTCTTGTGTTTCTGGTTTCCCCATAGATTTCTCCTCTTTCAACCTTTTTTCGACCTTCTTATTGTATAATGGAAATCAGGATTCCACAAATTCATTCATTTTATGATTTCCATTACTTCATGTAATAATCGAAGAAGGAAAGGAGTGCCTCATGGATTTCAAAGAATTAACGTATGTGCTGGCGCTGGCACGGCATCAGAGTGTTACCAAGGCGGCTCAGGAGTTATATCTGACCCAGCCGGCGCTGACGCGGTTTCTGCAGCGCCTGGAAACGAGCGTGGGCCAGCCGTTGTTCACCCGTTCCGGCAACCGGTTGATTCCGACGTATGCCGGTGAAAAGTATATTGAACGGGCGCAGGAAATACTGCTTTTGAAAAAACAGCTGGACGCGGAAATGCAGGATATCGTCCAGGTGCACCGGGGACAGCTGCGGATCGGCTTGTCGATCTTCCGTAGTTTTTCCCTGCTGCCCAACGTGCTGCCGGAATTCACCCGCAAATATCCGCACGTGAAGATCCTTGTTGAAGAAAACGATCCGGCGTTTCTGGAGGAGGCTTTGTGCCGGGGCGAGCTGGATCTGGCGTTTTTCTCGCTGCCGACGCGCCGCAAGGAAATCGTGACGGAAACGATCCGGACTGAAGAGCTGGTGCTGCTTCTGCCGCCGCAGGATCCGCTGGCCAGTCAGGCTCAGCGGCGGCCGGGGTCTCGTTACCCATGGCTGGATCTTGGCTGGGTCAAAGAGCGGCCGTTTATCCTGCAGAAAAAGGATCAGCGCACGCGGCAGATCACAGACCGGTTGTTTCATGATTACGCCTTCACGCCCAACGTGATTCTGGAGATTCAGAACATCGACGTGTCGATGGCGCTGACAGCGGCCGGTTATGGTTGTTCTTTCACCCGCGATATCCATGCGGTCGAACTGCAGGCGTATCAGCCGGCGCCGCAGTGTTTCTCCGTCGGCCGCCAGCGCACGCTGACCCAGTATGCCGCGGCTTACCGCAAGGGCGCGTACCTGCCGGATTATGCCCGGGATTTCATTGAGCTGGTGCGAAAACAGTTGAATACTTCGAGATCCTCTTCATCCTCAATCTAATAAAATCGAATCAGATTTCCATAAGTTTCTCAACGAGCTTCTGCAAAGTTCCCTTGATTTTTAATGCTCGCGTTTACAATTATATCAAATCACGATTTGGTATAATTCAAGGAGGTGATTGAATGTTTATCGGCAGAGAAAAAGAGCTGAAATTTTTACAAGATAAATACGCTGAGAAGAAAAGTCAGCTGATCGTCTTATATGGAAAAAGACGGATTGGAAAAACTGAAACACTCCGGGAGTTTTGCAAGCATAAACCGCATATATTCTATTCCTGCACGCAAAGTACGGATCAGATACAGCTTGCGAAATTTTCAAAACAAATTTTGAGGGAAGATATCCCTTCCAGGCAGTATATCTCTGAGTTTTCCGATTTGGAAAAGGCATTTCATGCAATCCTTGAACTCCCCTACGGTGAAAAGAAAAATTGATCGTAATCGATGAATTCCCCTCTATGTGCAAAGAAAATAAAAGTATTCCGTCCATTCTGCAAAATCTTTGGGATGCAGAACTGAAAGAGAGAAATGTCATGATTATTCTCTGCGGCAGCGCGATGAGTTTTATCGAAAAAGAACTGCTGGCGGAAAAGAATCCGCTGTACGGCAGAGCTACGGGTATTTATAAAATGAATGAAATGGGATTTTACGATGCAGCTCGTTTTTCCCCAATTATTTAGAAAAAGACAAACTACTGGCTTATGCTGTACTTGGCGGTATCCCGCACTATCTGAACCAGTTTGATCCTGAGCTATCAGTAGCGGAGAACATCAAGCGCAATATACTTACAAAAGGTTCTGTACTGTATAGTGAGGTAGACTTTCTGCTTCATCAAGAACTTCGTGAAACGCCTATCTACAACTCCATCATTGAAGCTGTGGCTCTGGGTAATACAAGACTAAACGACATCAGTCAAAAGTCACTTATCGAGGACACTTCCAAAACAAGCGTCTATTTAAAAAACCTGATTGAGCTTGGGATTGTAGCACACGAATTTTCCGTTGATATCGGAATGAAAGAAAGGGCCAATACCCATCGTGGACTCTATCGACTAACCGATAATTTTTTCCGTTTCTGGTATACTTTCGGTTTTGCGAATTTATCACAGCTTGAGGATGGCGACGTTGACGGCGTTTATGAATATTTGATTGATCCTGCCTTGCATGAATTTGCTTCGTTAGTTTTTGAGAATGTATGCAAAGAATTCGTACGCGAACTGCAGAAGGAAAACGCCCTCCCATTCCGCTATAGCAAGATGGGACGTTGGATGGGAAAAACTACAGTCCGTGATAAAAACGCAAAAAGCGGCTTAAGGCTGGCGGAAACAGAAATTGATTTACTTGGCATTGGCATCGGTGGAAAAGAATATTTAGTGGGTGAATTTAAATTTAAACACAGCCCCTTTGATTATTCTGAATACCTTGATACCCTAGCCAAATTAACGCCTCTAAAAGAAAAAACAAAATTCTACTATGCTTTGTTTTCAGAATCCGGTTTTGATAAAAAAATCATAGCGGAAGCGGAAACCTCTGATACGCTCTATCTTTATAATCTCGAAACAATTGTAAACTATAAAAAACAGCATTAACATCAGGCTATAGATTGCGTTGCAGCACAAGAGATTGGGTGATACTCCGATTCTTTCTGAACATTGGATGTTGATCGGGTAGGAAGCTAAGGAAGCCAATTCTTCCTTAGCTTAGCTCCTCCCACACCACCGGAGATGCTGTTCGGCGTCCGGCGGTTCAAAGTACCAACATGATTTGTTAAAATGAATGAACTTTTGTGTAATGGTCTACTAAACTGAGTAGACCTTTTTGTTTGAGTACCTTGTTCGTTATCCATCTCCCTAGCCATCTCCCTGTCCTGCAGTATCCCTTTCGTGTGTTGGCGTATAGCCAACATCGTTATCTTGGCATACCCAAGAAATAGAGGGGGCGTTCGTTCTTTGATCGTCTTCCATAATTTCCAGTACCACATTCGGATATGAAGTCGGATCTTATTTTCTATTCAGGTTAATATCATTTTCAAATCCGCAATTCGACAGTAGTTAAGTAAGCGTCAAATAAAACTTATACGCAAAAGAACCCTGACGTGTGGGTTTTATTTGACGCTTACGCTGTACCAAAAAAAGACGTACAAAGCTTGAAATCACACTTTTCACGTCCTTCTTCTTGTACCTTTACTCAAGTTCAAGGAAGAACCAATGAGCATGCTAAGGGTCCTATATTTTATCAATGGAGAGACCCATTGATAATAAACATTTTAACAAATTTATCCTTAATATTCCCAAAATAAAATCAAAGTAATTTAAGTTTACATAGTTTTATAATATACATTCTAGTATTCAATAATTATTATCTATTTGATTCTGCTTAGCTTTGATACCATCTAGTTCCTTGAAATAAATATTACATAATTTAAAGAATAAATCAAAACATTGTTTTTCAGTGCTAGAAACTTTTTTTATATAATAATGATAATCTCTTTCTTCATTAAAAACAATATTCATATTTTGTTCTATCCAATTACGAACCCATTGGTGGAATTCATATTTAAATTTGCTTTCAAAAGCACCCGGTTTTTGCAAATTAGGATTATCATATAAAAAACCATTTAAAAAGTGATATAAATTCTCAAACTTATATTCACCAATATACATGCAAGGTCGTAATTCTATCCATTTAAGTAAATCATCTATTTTGTGCATATTCTTTTTCTCCTAAAATTAATGACGTAATCAAAAATTCCAACTATTGATAACATTTGATCTTCACATTGCTTAAGATATTCTTTTTCTTATTCAATAATTAGAACTATAAGTCACTCATTAACAAATGTTCTTAGTTAATGAGTGACTCTAATTCCTTAAATACTGCGATTTTATTTAATCAGTTTAAAATCAATTTCAAATTCCCATGGAATATCATCTATTCCTAAATCGTTAAGCCATGCGTTATAATCCATACCATCAGGAGTCATATTATCATATACTTTATTACCTACCTTAATAGCCTCATGAATGCCATTTGTTGAAATGTTTCCACCATATTTATCAGAATAGATATAACCCGTTTTGCTTTTTATAATTACTCGTTCGCCTTCAATACCAACTTCCTTTAAGGATTTTTCTAGATAATTTGCATATTCCTTGCACTTATAAACTTCTTTAAAATCACCTGGTATTCCCTTAACAATATTGCCGATTTCAGACTTGTACGCATTCTCGATCACTTCATCCCAAGGAATCTCTTCCACAAAGGTCTGCTCGTTCCTGATTTTAATCTTTTCCAGATAATCCTGATTTCCTTTGATATTTAATGGAAGATCGATGACTAGGTCTTTTCTAATACTGATCCCCGGCAACTTCTCTAGGTATTCTAATTCCTTATCCAATGGAATCTTTTCTGCTAGTTTTCCTTCATCTCCAGCATTTAACGGTATTTTCTCAGTTAGCCCTGCAGAAATACCAAAGATAGAAATAGCGTTTAAAATGCCTTTCATTGGCAAATATTTATCGATCGTCTTATCTAACACAATGGATAGAGATAAGGTCAAAAATTCAGAGGATTGGAATATTTCAGATACAGCGACACCTGCACTCTTGATCCCATTATTAATTGTATTTAATAGGTCACCTTTGTTCTCAGTATCCTTTTTCTCTTCTTTTGGTTTTCCACATATTACATTCACCCGTTCTTCCAACGTGCCTGTGACTTCAGGATACTTTTTATTTAAGTTCGCTGTTTCATGGGTCAAATTATTAAGCACCACATCTTTAACCGCAACCGTCATCTTTTCAACGATATTTTTCATTGCTTTAACGAGTTGAGATTGCTTTTCCTCTGTTTGCTTTTTAATCAGCTCTGCTGCTCTTTTTGCCTCTTCCGCAATTCTTCTTGCCGTTTCTTCTGCTGCTCGTCGAGCTATTTCTGCAGCGTTATTTGAATTGGTTTTACTTGAACTACTACTCGTATTTCTTCCTGCACCTGAACCGCTATTGGCACTTCCGCCACCGCCTTTGTTTGTCGCTCCTCCTTTCGTCTGCGGCTTTGTATGTTGATTCACTGTTCCATTGCTGATTGGTTTTTTCTTTGGTTGACTTGGTGGATTATAAATTCCCCCGCCTATTGGGACTATACTCTTAAATCCGGTTGGGTCAAAGTACTTGTTCGGGTTGTTTCTGCCATAGTTATACCGGTTCTGACTTAACGGATCCTGCCAGT
>NZ_JADNEM010000035.1:0-26916 GCF_015552275.1 Holdemania sp. 1001302B_160321_E10
TTATATCGGAGGGTATTTGTTTTTTTAACACTTTAAGCTCTGGCACCACGCGCATAGCACGTGGTATCCACTTCGTAAACGAATCCCGTTTGTCACAGGCGACAGACGGGATTTTCTTATTGATCGCAACGCGGGTGATCCTTGCGGTAATCGCACAATGCCGATTTCATCCGGCAGCTGCCCGCTTGATAGCTGGCGCAGGCCGCACAGCCCCGGTTCTTTTTGGAGCGCAGCCGGATCAGGCAGTAGGCCGTCCAGCCTCCGATGATCAATATTACAAGCAACGTCGCCATTGTTCATCCCCGCCTTTCTTTTTTTTATTATATCAGGATTTTAACAGGGCATGAATGGAAATGACCGGAAGGTTGGACGCTGAGCTATCGTTTTCCAATTTCGCAGCCGTGCTCTGACGCTGAATCGCCGCCGGAAAATGAGCCAGGGTATTGCGGTGATTGCCCCGAAGGATGATCGTGCCGGTAAGCGCTGAGCAGCGGGTTCTGCGGCCCTTCACTGTGACAGATTCCCGTCATGCCGCAGCCCGCGCAGCCGCCTGCGCAGGCGGAGCCTTCTTGACGATGTTGCCGCCGCAGACTGCGGATCGCCAACAGGCAGGCGTCGATCACGATCAACAATACAACGCCTTCGCCAAAATAACTTTGAATAGCAGCGAGCATTCGTTCTCCTTTCCGCCGATTCCGGCTTTTAAATTTTTGTGGTTTCCTTCAGATCGACTTCCAGTGTCCGACTTTCTTTATATGGCCGGATTAACAGATAAACTAAAGCCGCAAGCAGGACAATCGCGATCCCAGTAAACACGGTAAACGGCGTTTCGCCTGTGATCAGGCCGCCGATCTGGTAGACGATCATGGCGGCGGCGTAAGCAAAACCACACATGTAGCCAATCGCCCCAAGCGTCCATTTCGGATTGTTCATCTCCCGTTTGATCGCACCCATCGCCGCGAAGCATGGCGCGCACAACAGGTTGAAAATCATGAAGCTGTACGCCGAGAGGGCTGTGAAATCCGCCGCGATCAGCGTCCAAATCTCATTGCCCGCTTCGCTCAGTTCCCCGCTGTAATGGTAAAGGACACCGAAGGTATTGACAACTTCTTCCTTGGCGATCAGGCCGGTTACCGTTGCCACTGTTGCTTTCCACGCCATATCGCCGATCCAGCCCAGCGGATAGAAAATCCAGGATACCGCATTGCCGATCAGCGCCAGCAGCGAGCTGTTGTTATCTTCAACCGCCTGGAAGACGCCGTCCACAAAGCCGTAGCCCTGTAAGAACCACAAGACAATCGAGCTTAACAGAATGATCGTGCCGGCCCGCTTGATAAACGACCAGCCGCGTTCCCACGTTCCCCGCAGCACATTGGATGCCGAGGGTATATGGTAGGCCGGCAGTTCCATGACAAACGGCGCCGGATCACCCGCAAACATCTTAAACTTCTTCAGGATAATCCCGCTCACAATCACCGCGGCCACACCGATGAAATACGCTGATGCCGCAACTGCGGCGGAATTGTTGAACAGCGCCCCGGCAAACAGACCGATGATCGGCATTTTCGCACCGCAGGGAATGAAACCGGTTGTCATGATCGTCATTTTCCGGTCGCGATCCTGTTCGATCGTCCGCGAAGCCATAATTCCCGGCACGCCGCAGCCGGTCGCCACCAACATCGGGATAAAACTCTTGCCGCTTAAACCGAACCGGCGGAAGATCCGGTCCATAATGAACGCGATTCGCGCCATGTAGCCGATATCTTCAAGAATGCAAAGCAGGAAGAACAACACGAGCATCTGCGGCACGAAGCCCAAGACCGCGCCGACCCCCGCGACAATTCCGTCCTGAATCAGACTGGCGAGCCAGCCGCCGACGCCCATCATCTGTAAGAAAGCGTCGACTGTGCCCGGCACCCACTCACCGAACAACACGTCGTTGGCCCAGTCTGTGCCCAGCGTGCCGATCGAGATTGACCAGCCGCCCATCGAAATCGCGTAGACCAGCGCCATGACGAGAATGAAAATCGGCAGCGCCAGCCAGCGGTTGGTCACGATCGTGTCGATTTTATCAGAAACCGACATCCGGGATTGATTTTTCTTTGTATAACATGTACGAATGATCGAACTGATATCATTATATCGTTCGTTAGTGATGATGCTTTCCGCGTCGTCATCCAGCTCGTCTTCCGCTTTTTGAATCAGCGCTTCGACATCTGGGACGCCGCTTATCATCGCCGCAATTTTATCGTCGCGCTCAAACAGCTTGATCGCGTAGAAACGCCGCATCGCCGAAGGGACTTCTGCGGGCAGCTGGGAGAGGATCGCGTCGAGCACCTGTTCCACTTTCGGACTAAAGCGATGCACTGGCGGCAAGACTTGCCCTTGCTTCGCCAATTTGACGGCCAGCGCTGCGGCTTCCTGAATACCTGTTTGTTTCAGCGCCGAAATCGTGACGACTTCGCATCCCAGTGCCCTGGCGAGCAGCTGCGTGTTGATCTGATCGCCGTTCTTGTTGACGACGTCGATCATATTGATGGCAACGACGACCGGAATGCCCAGCTCCAGCAGCTGTGTGGTTAAGTACAGATTGCGTTCCAGATTCGTGCCGTCGACAATGTTCAGAATCGCTTCCGGACGTTCGTGAATCAGATAATTCCGGGCGACGACTTCTTCCAGCGTATATGGGGAAAGGGAATAAATCCCCGGAAGATCGGTGATCGTGACTTCCTTTCGATCCTTCAGCCTGCCTTCCTTCTTTTCGACCGTGACGCCCGGCCAGTTGCCCACAAATTGATTGGAACCCGTCAGAGCGTTGAAAAGTGTTGTTTTTCCGCTGTTCGGATTGCCGGCCAGCGCAATTTTAACTGCCATGTTCTATCCCTCCTAAAAATTAGCTTAAGCTAACTATATACCCCAAAAAGACAGGCCCCCCGGCCTTTAATCCACTTCGATCATCTGGGCGTCGACTTTGCGCAGCGATAATTCATAACCGCGGACGTTGATCTCCACCGGATCGCCCAGCGGCGCAACCTTGCGCACATAGACTTCGACACCCTTCGTAATGCCCATGTCCATGATTCGGCGCTTAACCGCGCCTTCGCCATGAAGCTTCTTGACGGAAACGGTGTCTCCGACCCGGATATCCTTTAACGTTTTCATTCTATCCCTCCTTTTATATCATGATCTTATTGGCCATTTCCTTACTGATGGCCACACGGCACCCCTTCACCTTGACGATGACGTTGCCCTGGTTCTGCGAAACGAGCATGACCTCGCTGCCTTCGGTAAAACCGAGTGAATTTAAGAAACGCCGAACTTCTTCCTTCCCGCCGATTCGTTTTACAGCGTTGATCTGTCCAGCCTGTGCGAATGTTAACGGCATCAACCTCCCCCCTCCTTGAAGTAAAAAGATCAGTTTAATTAGCTTTAGCTAACTTACAGGTTATATGTTATCTTAGACTAACAATTATGTCAATCTTTTTTTGAAGGATTTTCCTTTTTTCTGAGCATTCAGCTTGACAAATGCTTTTTACTTCATGGCCTGAGCTGTGGTTTTGCTCTTTAGCTTTCCCAAAAAAGAAAAAGGCCAGGTTCCAGCCTTGATTCCTGTATTCCGAATCCGCTTTCCCCCGCCTGTTTTATTCATCTCCTACAACAGATCGAGCAATTCCTCAATCCGGTAAATCCGCGGCAAATCCGCCTGACACTGCTGTCCCGGATTCGCAAAAATCCAGATCGGCTGCATGCCTGCCCGGTAAGCCCCGATAATGTCGGTGAAGAACGTATCGCCGACAAACGCGATTTCTTCCGGCGGCAGCTCCAGCTGGCGCGCGCCTTCCAAAAAGATTTCCACATCCGGTTTGTGCGCTTTGAATTCTCCGGAAATGACGATCACTTCAAACAGATCCGCCAGGCCGCACAATTCCAGCTTACGCCGCTGCATCCGTGAATTCCCGTTGGTCACAATCCCAACCTTATATTTTTTCTTCAGCTGTTCCACCACGGAACGAGCCTGCGGAAAAACTACCGTATAATCGCCGAAGGTTTCATACCAGTCCTTGCACAATGCGTCGACCTGTTCCTGGCTTAAGCCGTATTCCTTTGCCAGCATCGAGTACATGTGGATTTTCTCGATCGAGCCATATTCGTCCCAGGTCAGCAGCTTCTGAACGACGTTTTCCCGCTCCACCGGCTCTTCCCGCAGCTGCGGAAACAGTGCGTCGACCAACTTCCTGATCTTGGCGTCCGCCGCCGCCTGCCGGTCGATCAGCGTATTATCCAAATCAAACAAAATTCCTTTAATCCCAGTCCTCATGCGTTCCTCCATAATATTGATTTCTGACTTCCAAATAGCACTCTGCATCCGTCTGATTGACGTATGGACGAATGAAATAAGTGCCGATATTGAATGTCACCGCCCCTAATAAATACCATAAAAAGAAGGAAAGATCCAGCACAAACAAATCCAGTTTGATTCCCTGCGTCATTTCCTGGGAAAGCGCCAGAATCTGCTGCGGATCAAGATCCGGTTCATCCTCAGTCAAATACGGCACAAACCGATAGCTGTATGATTTCACAATCCCCGGAATGACGAACAACAGTGAATACAAAGATACGATCAGATCCCGCCAGAATCCGGTCAGCGCTACCCGTTTCAATTCTTCCCATTGATTGAAGCAGCGAAACACATCGTTGGCGTTTTCCTCATCCGTGGACGCTTTTTTCATATAATTCATCAAACCGAAGCTCAGCGGATTCAGTACGATCAGCCGGATCAGCACCGCAACTGCCGCCGACAACAGCGTATACATCAAAACCAGCGGACCAAACAGCCCCATTAAGGAACTCAATCCAACAAACGTCTTGCCAAACAGCGTGATCGTCATGGCATCCAGCCATTGCGTCGTCGGCCCGCTGAAGTTGAAGTTGATCGAAAAGATCTTGAAATTTCCAACGCCATTCCCCAGCCAGTACAAAAACAAACACGCCACAAACAGTTTTAAATACTTTCGGCTCAATACCGCCTTGGCCCGGCTTTTTAATTCTGCGCGTACAAACATAATAATCTCCCCCATTCCAATTTCATTTTACACGAAGACTGTGAAAAATCCCAGAAAGAAAGCAGACAACTGTTCAATAGAGAACAAAAAAAGATCAGGATCGCTCCTGACCTGGTTTGAGAATCCATGCTTATGACTGTTTCGGCTCATCCTTAGCCTTTGCTTTTTCCTCTTCTTCGTCTTCCTCTTCGTCCTCATTGCCGGCAATTTTGCGTTTGCGGAAAACCCGGCACAGCCAGATGCTCAGCTGATACAGCAGCAGCATCGGCAGGGCGATCATGATCTGCGAGACAACGTCCGGCGGCGTAATGATCGCGGCGACAATGAAGATCACAACGATTACCACCGAGCGGCCTTTGACCATCCATTCCGGCCGCATCAGCCCCAGCTGAGTCAGAATTACCGTCGCAACCGGCATTTCAAACACCGTGCCGAAGGTGATAAAGATCGTCATGATGAAGCTGAGATAACTTTCAATCGAAATCGACGCGATGATCGACGCCGACGCGTTGACATGAATGAAGAAATACAACATAAACGGCAGCGCGATCTTATACGCGAACCCCGCGCCGAGAATGAAGAAAAACAAACCGGCTACCATCGCGAAGAAGAACACGAAGTTTTCCTTCCGTTCCAGCCCCGGACGGATAAACGCCCAGATTTCATACAGAATCACCGGTGAACCGAGGCAGATGGCGCCGATCAGCGCGACCTTGATATACTGCATGAACAGCGCCTGCGGCGAAAGGTAAACGAACTGATAGCCCAGCTCGGTCCCCTGTTGGGTCAACAGGTTGACAATCGGCCCCGCGTAGTTGAAACAGATCAGTAAGCCAGCGAACAGAACTGCGATCACAACCAGGATCCGGTTGCGCAGTTCTTTCAGATGACCGGTCAGCGACATGACCGCTTCATCATTCTCTTGTTCCTGTTTCTGTTTATGCTTCGCCATACTGCTTATTCTTCGTCGTCAGACTTGTCGGAATCCTTATTATCGGACATGCCTTCCTTGAAGTTCTTGATCGTCTTGCCAAACATCTTGCTTAACTTCGGCAGCTGCTTTGGTCCGAAGACGATGATGACGATGACTAAGATGACTAATAATTCCGTAGTTCCCAATTTTCCAAGCATAATTTTTCCCTCCTGATTTTATTGATCAATTACGCGTTATGCGAGCGGCGGCCTGCGGTTTTCGCTGCTGGGCGCTGACGGCGCGGTGCTTTGCGGCCCGTATATGCCTCCGCTAACGTCGGCTTTTCTTCAGCCGAAACTTCCGGCTGTGTTTCCGCTTCTGTCTTTGCTTTTGCAGCGGCGGTTTCCATCACTTCCTCTTCGATGACCTCCGGCTTGGCCTCTTCCTTCTTCGCCGGCTTGCCAATCGTCTTGAATGACTTCGTCACATCGTCGATCGACTTGTTGACGTCTTCCTTCAGCGACACGATCGGTTCGATCGCTTCCTTTAACGGCGCGCTCGCTTCATCGAGCGGTTCGACGATATTCTCGCGGATGTCCTTGGACAGATCGCCCGTCACTTTCTTGACTTCTTTCAGCGACGCCCCCAGCTTTTTAGCATAGATCGGAAGCTTCTCCGGTCCTAAGACCACCAGCGCGATCACACAGATCACAATGATCTCGGCAATTCCTATCTTCATACCCCGTTTCTCCTTTGTGAGATTATTATAACAAGTCGCCTGAGATTTGTATAGCGTATATTTATATTTTTATCATTTTATTTTTTGATATATTGACCATTCACGCAAGAACACAGACCGCCTTGCAGGCAGGCAGTTTCTTTTGCAGCCAGCTGCAGAGTTTTTCCGCATGATCCAGTTCCTGAGCCGAGCGGCAGATCAGTTCAAATTTCCAGTTTTTCGTAACCCGGGTTCCCAGACGGGCATAGACCTGAGCGATCAATTCCTCAAATTCCTGCCGATCCTGCAGGTCAAGCAGACAGTCCATCCGCAGCTGCAGCGTGACCGGCAGCTGGCGCTGGCGCACGATGTTCATCAGCAGATCGAAGCCATACCACGTCAAAACCCGCTGCTGAGCGAGCATCAGCACATTATCAGGATGATACAGATCGAGATTCAGCTCCAATGTTGACGATTTCATTGCCGGACACTCGCGCAGCCACAGATACTGCTGATACAGACGGGTATCCGTCTTCACATAGTCCAGCTGACATTGCTGCGCCGCGACATAACGCAGTCCTTCTTCCACAGGCAGAACCACTTCATCCGGACAGCGCCCCTGCGTCCACTGACTTTTCCACTGACTTGGCGTCATCTGAAACTCCTGCTGGAAATTGCGGTAAAAATACTTGGAATCGGAAAAGCCGCACGCCTTGCAGATACCGGCGTTGCTTTCCGGTGTAAACAACAGCTGCCGCTCCGCCTCCCGCAGCCGGCAGCGGCTGACGCACTCCAGAAACGTCATATGTTCATTCTGTTTCCACAGCTGGGCAAAATAGCTCTTCTGCATTTTCTCCGCATCCGCAGCCTGCTGCAGCGTCAGCTTCGCTTGCAGATGCGTTACAATATAATCAATGATCCGGTAATACCGTACGAATTTATCTTCACTGACCGCCCGGAACTGCCGGTTAACTTCGTTCTGCACATTATATTCCATAACCAGCGTCAGGCCCAGCTTTTCTTCCATCAGCGGCCGCTGAGCCACTTTTTCTTCCTGATTGAACAACGCGTAGGTTTCCAGGATATCCTTCAGAAAAATACAATCGCGGTAAACCAGCGATACCTCGCGGGTTTGATCGGGATCGACTAACGAATCCACCAGCTGAAGACGCTCGGCATAGGGATAGCTGACCTGCGGCAGCAGCGCCGTTTCAATCTCCACACACAATGCCGTGCAGCCTTCGCGCGATGTCATGGCCCACACTTCCCCGGCATTGACAAAAAAAACATCCCCGGCGTTCATTTCACTCAGCCGGCTGAACCGCTTCACCTGGGCCTGACCCTCCAGAAGGGCGACAACACTCAAAGCGGAGTCGGAATAACGCAGCGCCGTCTGATGAAAGCGCAGAACTTGAGAGGTAATGTAATCATGTCGGAATGGTTTCATGCGATTTTCTCCTGTTTTTTATTATAGCATTCCCCCTGTCCAAACGCAAAAAAGAGATCCGCAGAGGATCTCTTTTCAGAATTTTTTAACGATGACCGAAACTTATTTAATGATTTCGATAACGTTTCCGGAACCGACGGTACGGCCGCCTTCACGGATAGAGAACTTTGTTCCCTGTTCAACAGCGATCGGAGCGATCAGTTCAACCGTCATTTCAACGTTGTCGCCCGGCATGCACATTTCAACGCCTTCCGGCAGTTTGATAACGCCTGTAACGTCCGTTGTACGGAAGTAGAACTGAGGACGGTAGTTGGAAACGAACGGTGTATGACGTCCGCCTTCTTCCTTCGTCAGAACGTAAACCTGAGCCTTGAATTCCGTGTGCGGATGAACGCTTCCCGGCTTCGCCAGGACCTGTCCACGCTGTACTTCATCACGGTTAACGCCACGCAGCAGCGCACCGATGTTATCGCCTGCTTCAGCGAAGTCCAGCAGTTTACGGAACATTTCGATACCGGTAACAACGGTCTTCTTGGAATCATGGATACCGACGATTTCAACTTCTTCGCCCAGCTTCAAGATACCACGTTCAACACGGCCTGTCGCAACAGTACCACGGCCTGTGATGGTGAAGACGTCTTCGACAGCCATCAGGAACGGCTTGTCAGCGTCACGTGCCGGAGTCGGGATGTAGCTGTCAACAGCATCCATCAGTTCGTCGATCTTGCCTTCCCAAGCCGGATCGCCTTCCAGAGCCTTTAATGCGGAACCGCGGATAACCGGAGCGTTTTCGCCGTCAAAGCCATATTCGCTCAGCAGTTCGCGAACTTCCATTTCAACCAGGTCGATCAGTTCTTCATCGTCGACCATGTCGCACTTGTTCAGGAATACAACGATTGCAGGAACGCCTACCTGGCGAGCCAGCAGGATGTGTTCACGTGTCTGAGGCATCGGTCCGTCAGTTGCCGCAACAACCAGGATCGCGCCGTCCATCTGAGCTGCACCAGTGATCATGTTCTTGATGTAGTCAGCGTGGCCCGGGCAGTCAACGTGAGCGTAGTGGCGAGTAGCCGTCTGGTATTCAACGTGAGCTGTGTTGATTGTAATACCGCGCTGCTTCTCTTCCGGTGCACCGTCGATCTGGTCGTAAGCTTTCGCTTCCGCCATACCGTTCTTTGCCAGGTGGTTTGTAATAGCGGCTGTCAGTGTAGTTTTACCATGGTCAACGTGACCGATGGTACCGATATTGACATGCTCTTTAGATCTGTCAAATTTTGCTTTTGCCATTTTGCAAATTCCTCCTAATTTTCCATTCAATTAGCCAAGTCTATTTTAAGATAAACGTCCGAAGAAATCAAGGTCAGATTACTCAGCGGAAGCGTTTTTCTTGGCGATTTTTTCAGCAATGCTCTTCGGAACTTCTGAATAGTGGTCCATCTGCATTACATAGTTGCCGCGGCCCTGGGTAAACGAACGCAGATCCGTGGAATAACCGAACATTTCAGACAGCGGTACGAAAGCGCGGACAACGATTGCGTTGGCACGTTCTTCCTGATCGCGGATCTGACCGCGGCGCTTGGTGATGTCGCCCATCACGCTGCCGAGGTATTCGTTTGGCGCTGTGACTTCAACCGACATGATCGGTTCCAGCAGCACCGGCTTACATTTCTTAGCCGCTTCTTTCAAGGCCATCGAAGCCGCAATCTTAAACGCCATTTCAGACGAGTCGACTTCATGGTAGGAACCGTCGAACAGCGTAGCCTTGATATCGACAACCGGATAGCCTGCGACTAAACCGTTGTTCAGCGCTGCCTCCAGGCCTTCCTGAGTCGGCTTGATGTATTCGCGCGGAACGGTGCCGCCGACAACAGCGTCGATAAATTCGAAGCCCTTGCCTTCTTCGTTGGGTTCAAATTTGATCCAGACGTGGCCATACTGACCGCGACCGCCGGACTGACGGACAAACTTGCCTTCGCACTCGGCCGCCTGGCGAATCGTTTCACGATAAGCAACCTGCGGCGCGCCGACGTTGCATTCAACCTTAAATTCACGGCGCATCCGATCGACGATGATGTCCAGATGCAATTCGCCCATACCGGCGATGATCGTCTGGCCTGTTTCTTCATCCGTGTACGTCTTGAACGTCGGGTCTTCTTCCGCCAGCTTCGCTAACGCCAGGCCCATCTTATCGGAGTCCGCTTTGGTCTTCGGCTCAACGGACATCTGGATAACCGGTTCCGGGAAGACCATCGATTCAAGGATGATCGGGGCTTTTTCATCGCACAGCGTATCGCCGGTCGTCGTGGCCTTTAAGCCGACCGCCGCCGCAATATCACCGGCGAAGACTTCCGTGATTTCCGCACGGTGATTCGCGTGCATCTGAACGATACGGCCGAAACGTTCGCGCGTATCCTTCGTCGCATTCAGGACGTAAGAGCCTGCCGTTGCCGTTCCGGAGTAAACGCGGAAGTAAGTCAGACGGCCGACAAACGGGTCGGTCATGACCTTGAACGCCAGCGCCGCAAACGGTTCGCTGTCGTTGGCATGACGGGCTTCCTGCGTGCCGTCTTCCAGGTGACCCTGGATGGACGGGATATCCAGCGGGGACGGCAGGTAGTCGATAACAGCATCCAGCATCAGCTGTACGCCTTTGTTCTTATAAGCGGAACCGCACAGAACCGGGAAGAATTCCGACGAGCAGACGCCCTTACGGATCGCCGCTTTGATTTCAGGAATCGTTGGCTCTTCGCCTTCCAATACCTTCATCATCAGTTCATCATCGTAATCGGCTGCTTTTTCGATCAGCTCCGCCCGCAGCTGCTGCGCCTGTTCCAGCATATCCGCCGGGATTTCCTTGACTTCCATCTTGGTTCCCAGATCGTCAGCGTAGAAGATCGCATTCATTTCCAGCAGGTCGATGATGCCGCGGAATGTGTTTTCCGCGCCGATCGGCAGCTGGATCGCCGCCGCTTTCGCGCCTAAGCGATCGCCGATGCTGCGCACCGACATCATGAAGTCTGCGCCGGTCGCATCCATTTTATTACAGAAAACGATCCGCGGAACTTTATAGGTCGACGCCTGACGCCAGACAGTTTCCGTCTGCGGCTCAACGCCGGCTTTGGCATCCAGAACGGTAACCGCGCCGTCTAAGACACGCAGGGAACGTTCAACTTCAACCGTGAAGTCGACGTGACCCGGAGTATCAATGATATTGATGCGGTGGCCTTTCCAGGAAGCGGTTGTGGCCGCAGAAGTGATCGTGATGCCACGTTCCTGTTCCTGCGCCATCCAGTCCATCTGAGAGGCGCCGTCATGGGTTTCTCCCAGTTTATGAGTTTTTCCGGTGTAATAAAGGATACGTTCCGTTGTGGTGGTCTTGCCAGCATCAATGTGAGCCATGATTCCGATATTACGGGTATTTTCTAGCGAAAATTCACGAGCCATAAATTTCTCCTTTCGTAACTCTGCAGATTCTGCAGCCGCTTACCAGCGGTAATGAGCGAAAGCCTTGTTGGCTTCGGCCATCTTGTGGGTATCTTCCTTCTTCTTGACGGAAGCCCCGGTGCCGTTGGCCGCATCCATGATTTCCGCAGCCAGACGCTGTTCCATGGTTTTTTCATGGCGCAGACGGCTGTAATTAACCAGCCAGCGCAGACCCAGCGTCAGTCTTCTTTCAGAAGAAACTTCGATTGGGACCTGGTAGTTGGCGCCGCCGACACGGCGAACCTTCAGTTCCAGCAGCGGCATGATGTTGGACAGAGCCTGTTCAAAGACTTCCATCGGCTGACGTCCGGTCTTCGCTTCGACGATATCGAAAGCGTTGTACAGGATATCCTGAGCGACGTTCTTCTTGCCATCCAGCATCAGCTTGTTGATTAAGCGAGTGACCAGTTTCGAATTGTAAATTGGATCGACCAATACATCTCTCTTCGCAATATAACCTTTTCTTGGCATGTGTTATTCCCTCCTTATTTCTTAGCTTTCGGCTTCTTTGCCCCGTACAGAGAACGGCTCTGATTCCGGTTGGCAACGCCGGCGCAGTCCAGAGTTCCGCGGATGATGTGGTAACGGACACCTGGGAGGTCCTTAACACGGCCGCCGCGGATCAGAACAACACTGTGCTCCTGCAGGTTGTGACCGATTCCTGGGATATAAGCTGTAACTTCCATTCCGTTGCTCAGACGAACACGCGCGTATTTACGCAGCGCCGAGTTCGGCTTTTTCGGTGTCATGGTACCGACACGGGTGCAGACGCCTCTCTTCTGTGGAGATGCGATGGTGGTGGCCTGACGCTGCAGGCTGTTGTAACCTCTGTTTAAAGCCGGGGACTTCGATTTCCAAACCTTGTTCTCACGGCCCTTGCGGACTAACTGATTAATCGTTGGCATGGTTTTTCTCCTTTCGATCTTTTCAAGCACACACTTCCAAGCGTGCCATTCCTTGGCATAAATATAAGTTTCCACGCAGGAAACCCTTATTCGTAGCTAAGCGAGGTTAATTCTAGCGGATATTCAATGAATTGTCAACGAGAAAAGAACAACCTTTTTAGAAATTTCGCATTTCTTTTCCGGTTTCCCGCGCAATCCACTGTTTCAGGCGTTGCATTTTGCGGTTTTCTTCGTTTTCCAGCTCTTTTTGTATACCCTGAATCCCCTCTTTTATACTTTGATAGACACGAATTCCAGAAGATTCCCAATTATTTCCCAGTCTTTAACCCCCCCCCAGAGCCTCAAACATTTCTTTGTTTGCGTTGTTCTGCGTTCGTTGTTTTCCTTGCCGGTCTAAGCGATTGAAAGTTATTATTCCAATCGTTCTTTTTGCTTATCAAAAATCGCTGCGCCGCGGTCTTCGGCCAAGACGAGGTTACTCTTTCGCATACTTTTCCCATCGCAAAGCAAACTGCTTAATATAGCGAAGGCTTCAGCCACTCCCGCAGCTGTTCGACCGGGCAGGAAGAAAACAGGCTGCAGCTGAAGGTATAGACCAGAAACAAATCGGAGTCCAGACCTTGCCCTATTTGAAATTTTCCATGCAGCGTTGTCGTCAGGCGTTCGATTAACGGCAGCGACTTCGGATTTTTCCGGACATTTTCCAGAATCGTTTCCAACCGCTGCATGCACAGCGTGAAACGATCGCTGAACTCCATCATCAATCCCAGCAGCGCGCTTTGATAAAATTCCAGAGTCGGACGCAGAATCAGCTCATACAGCAGCAGCCAGACCGCCTGCAGATGTTCGTCTTCACTTAAAAGCTGACACTGGTTTAACAGCTCTGCTTCAAAGGGTTCCAGCGAATCCCCCTGCGACAGCCGCAGAAACAACGCGTACTGTGCTTCTGTCGACCGCTGAATCTGCTGCGCGCTCAGATGATAAATCAACTGCTGCAGGACGGTCAGATTTTCTTTAAACTGCACCTTCAGTTCAGAAGAAATCCGATCCCACAAAAATTGCCGGTAGGGATCAACCTCGATATCCAGAAACGGCGCTAATAATAAAATTGCGATCATCCGCGCGTCGGAAACCACCCCCAGCGAATCCGCCAGGCGATTTTTGGGCAGCTCGTCAAAGTGCTGACGCGGCAGTTTCAAAAGAAGCTCCGGCGTCGCGTTGCAGGGAATGCTCTCCAGAAGATAACGGATCACTTCCAGCTGGGCCGCCATTTCATTGATTTTCTGCTTTTGTTGATAAACATGGCGATGCAGGAAAAAATTTAACGAAATGGGATACCGGAACGCTTCATGGATCACTTCGATCGGCAGTCCCAGCCGGCGCAGCCGCTGAATAATCTTGAGCGTTTTCAGATCAACTTCACTTAAATCATAATAACCATTTTCATTTTTGGCCGGACAGACCAGTCCTTCCTGAATGTAAAAATGCACTGCCTTGCGGCTTAATCCCGTTTTCTTGCAGGCTTCATGAACGCGCATGAAAAATCACCTCAGTCAAAGCATACCCGTACAGGACAGTTTTTTCAAGGAATAATGTGAAAATAATAATTAAATGTTCAGAAATGAGGACAAGTTGCGGAAATAAGCGAAAAAAAGACAGTAAAAATCCGGCTTGACTGTCCCGGTGACGGATGTTGTATTCTAAAAATCAGAAAGAAAGACTCATCATAACATGAGTTAAAAGAGGAAAAAGAAATGCGAATGAAGAAGTTCTTCCTGCCCCTTCTGGCAGCGCTCCTGTTCGCAGGATGCAGCGCAGCGCCAGAAGCGCAGACCCCAACTGTAAAATTTGATGCGGAAGTCGACTACCTGATCATCGGCGGCGGCGCGGCAGGCATTGCCAGCGCGGTTGAAGCTGCGGATCAGGGCGTTGAAAACATCATGATCGTTGAAAAAACCGGAATGCTGGGCGGCGCGGCCGTTTACTCCGGCGGAATCTTCGGCGGCGTGGAAACGGAAGTCACCAAAGCGCTGGATCTGCACGTGAATGTTGAGGATGTGATTGCGGAGCAGCAGCGGGAAAAGCACTACATTCTGGATGAAGAATTAACCCGGCTAACGATTGAAAGCGCCGGCAAAACGATCGACTGGATGATCAATACGCTGGGCGTTCCGTTTCAGCCGGAGGTCATCGTTAAAGACGGTTACGGTACGTTCCCGACCATCCATCTGGTCGAAGGCGAAGGTTCCGGCTTGCGCGAACCGTTTGAAAAAGCTGTTGCGGATCGTTCCATCGACGTGCGGCTGAATACGGAAGCCAAAGCCTTAATCATGGAGGAAGGCCGTGTCATCGGCGCGGAATGTGTGAACGAAAACGGCGAAACAATCCGGATTAAAGCCAGGGCGACGCTCATGGCTACCGGCGGATACAGCGCCAACGGGGATTTGATGGCTGCCGTGGCCGAGCAGAACCGCTATTTTCAGACGTCGAATTTAGCTTATCAGACCGGCGATGGTCTGGTGATGGCTGCTGCGGTGGGCGCAGGCGTTCAGAATCTTGATCAGATTCAGGTCTATCTGCGCGAGGTTGAAAACCGTACGAGCCAGTTCCCATATATGTTTACGATCTTTGTCGGTCAGGATGGCCGCCGCTTTATGGATGAGAAAAGAACGGCGCAGACCTGGAATCAGGAAATCAAAGATGACGTCGTTGATCTGTATGGAAGAACCGGCGTCGATTATTTCTGGAGTCTTGCCGACGAAGCATCGCTGGAAATGATGCAGATCGCAGACGCGGCTAAGGATCATGAAGGCGTCGTCGTTGCGGATACGCTGGATGAGCTGGCGCAGAAAACCGGAATCGACGCGGAAACGTTAAAAGCCACCGTTGATCGCTGGAACTCCTTTGCGGCAAAGATGGAAGATGAAGATTATGGCCGCACCGCGCAGTTCTGGTTCCCGATCTCAACGGGCCCGTACTATGCGTTAAAGACGACGTTCTTCTCCAGCGTTTGTCATGGCGGGATCACGAAAAACAGCAGCGCTCAGGTTACGCGGATTGACGGCAGCGTCATTGACGGCTTGTATGCCGCGGGTGAAGTGACCACCGTGACCAATTCCAACGGTTATACCATTTCCAACGCGATCACGTTTGGAAGAATCGCGGCTCAGCATGTCGCTTCTTCAATCCAGGAAGTGAAATAAGCTTCCCTGCACCGCTGTTCTATAAGAATCAGCGAAACAGACGCATCGCAATCTCAGTGATTGCGGATGTTTCATCGAAAAACGTCGTTCTATTATCAGAAACGACGTTTTTTGTTTTTACCTTCAACGATCCAAAACAAAAGGACCGCAGAAAAGGATCGGACACATGCCTGCTCTGTCATCGGCAATGTTCGCGCAATCCCGGCTGAATTTGACCTCCCGAATGTTTTGCGGCGGCCTTTTTGCGGCGACCGATCTTGCGCGGCACCATCAGAAAAGCGGCCTTCGCCGCTTTCGTGAATTACTTGTTTTTCTGTGCGTTGCGTTCCAGCGCCTCAGTCAGGAAGATCCGCAGTTTGTCCATGGTTTCATCGCTGACACAATGTTCCATATGACAGGCATCTTCCTCCGCTGTCGGTTCGTCGACTTCCAGCACTTCCGTCAGAAATCGTTTAAACAAAATGTGCCGGCTGTAAACTTTTTCGGCATATTGGCGGCCGGATTCGGTCAGGTGGATCGTACCGTAAATTTCCTGATGAATGTAGCCGGCATCCTTCAGGACGCCCATCGCCTTATTGACGCTGGGCTTGCTGACGTGAAGCATGGCGGCGATGTCGCTCATTCTGACGCTCGGGTTGCGCTGTTCCAGAATCAATATGCTTTCCAGATAATTCTCTGATGATTCATTAATTCGTTCCATAATGATCCTGCCCTCGCTTTCTGCTTTTTATTATAACAAATCCTTTGAATCAGAACAACTAAACCGCTTTCTTTCTTCGCAAATTCCAAGCTTGAATCCCAAACTGAACCGGCAGCCCCAGCCTTTGCTCGCGCGGGTACAGCGTCGGCCAGACGGACAGGTTAAACTGCGTCCGGCGGTCTCAGATCCTGAACCCCCCACAATATCAGCTGTAAGCAGCCCGCAGTGCATTCTGCGTCGTGCTTATTTTTCTTATGATGGAAACAGAACGTTTTCATCAGGCTATTCCCCCTCGCAAAAAGGAATCCGAATCGGATTCCTCAGCCCTTTTTTGAGATTGTCTTGGCAGCAGAAATTATCGACTTATATAAATAAGGAAACGACATGGTACACGACAAAGGAAACGCAATAGGCCACGCTGATTTGAAAGCCCATCGACTTGAGCGTATATTTCCAGCTGCCCGCCTCCGAGTGAATCGCTGAAATGGCCGCGACGCATGGCGCGTAAAGCAGCACAAACGTCATGAACGCGATCGCCGAGGCCGGCGTGAAGACGCGGGTCAAAACGCCTGAAAGCTGCGAAACATTGCCGACGTTGTACATGACCGCCATCGACGAGACGACGCTCTCCTTCGCGATCAGCCCGGAAATCAGCGCGATCGCCGACTGCCAGTGGCCAAAGCCCAGCGGGATCAGCAGCGGCGCGATCAACCGGCCGATCGTCCCCAGAATACTCGAAGTCGGATCCGCCACCATCTGCAGTGTGAAGCTGAAATTGGTCAGCACCCACAGCAGCACCGTCATCGAGAAGATGATCGTTCCGGCTTTGATCAGGAACCCCTTGGCCTTCTGCCACATGTGGATCATCGTGACCTGAAACGACGGAATCCGATACGGCGGCAGCTCTAAAATAAATGTGGATTCATTCTCTTTAAACACCGTATGGCGAAGCAGGAAGCCGCAGCCAATCGCAACCAGAATGCCCAGCACATACATGCTGAAGATCGCCACGCCGGAATGTTCCGGAAAGAAAATCCCGGCAAACAGGGCATAGACCGGCAGCTTCGCGCCGCAGGACATAAACGGAATCAACAGGATCGTCATCTTGCGGTCCTGTTCATGTTCCAGCACCCGCGAAGCCATGACGGCCGGCACTGTACAGCCAAACCCCATCAGCATCGGAATGAACGCCTTGCCATTCAGACCGATCTTGCGCAGCATCCCATCCATCAGAAACGCCGCCCGGGACATATAACCGCTGTCTTCCAGCACTGACAGAAATAAGAACAGAAGCATGATCTGCGGCATGAACGACAGCACGCTGCCCACCCCGCCGATCACCGTGTTGACCAGATCCAGCGCCCACGGCGCCACGGCCATCGAAGTCAGCGCCACTAACAGATTTGCTGCGAGCACGTCGTTGATCAACGTTTCAACCCAGCCCTTCAGCCCTTCGCCGATCGGGCCGAAGGTCACGATGAACATTAAAAATAAGATCAGAAAGAAAACCGGAATCCCCAAATACTTGTTGGTGACGATCATGTCGATGCGGTCGGAAACCGACGTCTCGCTGTCGCTCTTTTTTACGCATTGCTTCATCATCGCTTCGATCAATGCGTAGCGCATGTCTGCGACCGCCATGTCGATTTCCCGTTGTCCCCGCTGAGCGCAGAATTGCTTCTGCAGCGACTCCAGTTCGTTCAGCTGCGCTTTGGACATCCGCAGATCGCGGACGATCACCTCGTCGTTTTCCAGCATTTTCATCGCATAGAACTTGTCGTGGACATGATCGTGCCGGCAGGCTTCGCGGATCACGCTGATCTGTTTCAGGATCGCTTCTGTCGCCGGATCGTAGTCCAATACCGAGCTGTGTGTGTTGTGAACCAGCTCATGAATCAGTTCTTCCATGCCGCTGCCGTTTTTCGCGCTGATTGCGACAACCGGCGTATCTAACAGCGCTGCCAGTTTTTTCAAATCTATCGTTATGCCTTTGCCCTTCAGCTCGTCAAGCATGTTCACCGCGATGACCATCGGGATGCCCAGCTCCTTCAGCTGTAAGCTCAGGTACAGGTTGCGCTCGATGTTGGTGCCGTCAACGATGTTTAAAATCAAATCCGGATGTTCGTCCATGATGAAATCACGCGCGACGATTTCCTCCATGCTGTAAACGGACATCGAATAAATTCCCGGCAGATCGACCAGCGTGATTTCATGCTCCTCAATCTGAAAGGAACCTTCTTTTTTCTCAATCGTAACGCCCGGCCAGTTGCCGACATGCTGCCTGGAACCGGTCAGCCGGTTAAACAGCGTCGTTTTTCCGGAATTCGGATTGCCTGCGAGGGCGACTTTAAAATTCATTAACCGACCCTCCTGACTTCTATCGTTTTCGCCTCGTCTTTGCGCAGCGATAATTCATAACCGCGGCAGCGAATCTCAATCGGATCGCCCAGCGGCGCTACTTTTCTGATAAACAGGACAGTGCCTGTGGTAATTCCCATATCGATCAAACGTTTGCGGATCGCCCGTTCCCCGCTGACGCCGAGAACCTCCGCTTTTTCGCCGACCTGACAATCAAATAAGGTCATGCCATTCCTTCTTTCTAACTGTTCCAGTACAATTTTAGCATGGTCCCCAGCCATGTCAACGCATTTAGTTAAGATTAACTAACTTTATTAGCGTAAGGCAACTTCAGTGTTGTAAGTTGCCCGCAGGCAAGGGGGAAGCAAAAGTAAAAGAAGCTCTCTGCCGCCAGCGAAAGAGAGCTAAGATTTTGATCATCCTGATTGATTTTCCTGGGGGAAATTGTTAGGCAATACAGGGGGTGAGGATGATCAATAAGAGGAGGCTGCGGAATTTTCACCTTTCCTTTGAAAGTGAAAATCCGGGACCGCAGCGAACTTGATACACATGCAGGAAAGAGGAGATTTTAGCTGCATTTAAGTTAGTATTATCTAACTTATGATTAAATGTTACCACAGGATAACTGTTCTGTCAACAAAAAAGGCAGATTTTTTTCTGCCGTTATTTTTCGTTGGAAATTTCTTTCAGCCAGATCGTTTGATCCTGATGCAGAAACGCTTCGATCTCCGCCTTATAAAACGGATCAAGCTTGCTTAACCGCCCCTGATTCAGCACCAGCGGATCGATCCAGCGCCGCTTCGCTTTGACCTGCAGCCAACCTTCCTTTTGCCCCGGTACGACCGCCCGGCGCAGCTGATGCAGCTGGCAATAGGCGTCCCATGCCTTACAGCTTTGATCCTCTTGTTTCAGCCTGGCAATGACCTGCGGTTCACTCGTCATCAAGTCCTCCAGCGACAACACGCGGCGATGCAGTGCAGACCGGATTAAATCCGCCAGCCGCTGCATGGCATAGCGATCCTCATCCGCGACATAAATCCAGGAATTGATCAAAGCCAGCCGAGCGAATTCCCGTGCCCGCCTGAAGGAGCGAAACACCAGCTCCGGCTGACCGTGTTCATCATGAGCGGCGATCAGATCCGCATAGATCGCCCGCAGCCGATCCAAAGGATAGGCTTGAAACGCCAGCGCGTTGCCCAGCGTATATTCCAGCCGGTCTGCCGACAGCTGCGGCGAATCGTTATCCGCAATCGGATAGTGATGATAATCGCACACCTGTTCCGTACTCAGTCCGGCGCGAGTTAACAGCCGCTGCAATTCCGGCGACTGTTCAATCACCCGGCGCGTCGGCCCTTCCGTCGATTCCTGCGTCAGATGATCCTCGTTGAGGAAGTCGATCACATGCGCGAACACCGGCGTGCTGATATCATGAAGCAGCGCCGCGATTGTCTGAGCCCGATCCTGCGTGAAATGCCAGACGATCAACGCGGTTCCAACGCTGTGTTCATAACGGAAATAGGGTTTCGTCAGATGGCGATAGATCGGGTACCGGGTATATTCCAGCCCGCAGTTCATGCCAATGTCTTTCAGCCGCTTCATTGCGGGGATTTCCATCCACGGACGCAGCCATTGTGGAAAAGAACTGATATACACGGGATAAAGCGCACCTTCTTTAATCATCCGCCGACCTTCTGATTATGCCGGTACAACAGCACCGCAACGGCGATGATCAGTGCGTAGCCGACAAACGACAGCGCGTCCGGGATCTGACCAAAAACAATCCAGCCCAGGATTGCCGAGAAGACGACCTGGGAATAATCGAACACTGAAATTTCCTTGGCCGGGGCATAGCTGTATGCCGCCGTCACGCTGAACTGGGCGCAGGCCGCGGCCACCCCCGCTAACAACAGCGAGATCAGCTGAAACAGCGTCATCGGCGCGAAGCTGAACACCAGATACGGCAGCGTCACCAGACAGGAAAAAGCGGAAAAGAAGAAGACGATCAGCGGTCCGCGCTCGCCGCGCTGACTTAAACCGCGCACACAGGTATACGCACTGCCGGCGGCCATCGCTCCCGCAAAACCGACTAACGACGGCACGATCTGTTCGATCCGCAAGCCCGGTTTAATGATAAACAGACTGCCGACAAACGCCGCCACAACGCTCAGCTTCTGCACGTTATCGGCTTTTTCCTTCAGGAACAGCGCCGAAAAGATGATCACAAAAAACGGCGAAAGCTTGCTTAACATCGACGCGTCGGACATCACCAGATGATCGACCGCATAAAAATTGCACAGAATGCCGATCGTACCGAGCGTCGAGCGCAGGATCAGCAGCGGCAGATTCTTTTTCTGGAATCCAAACCCCTGATGACTGCGGATCAAGATCGCCGCCGCAACCCCGGCCGCCACCAGATTGCGGAAAAAGCTTTTCTGAATCGACGGCAGATCGCCGGATAATTTGACGAACAAATTCATGACCGCGAAGAAAAATGCGGACAATAAAATAAACTGAACCCCTTTGTTTTTCATTCCTGTTCCCCCTCTGCAAACACCCAGACCTCCGCTGTGGAAAGCTCCCTCTGGTAACGATAGCCCGCCACGTCCAGCGAACGCACGTCCGCGCGCCGCGTGATCCGCTGATCGACGATCTGACGCGCCATCCTGCCGCGCAGCTTCTTCGCTTCCATCGACGGCGCCTTCCGGCCGTTCTTCACAAACTGTACCGTCACCGCATCGGAAACATCGACCATCCGGGCGTACTCCTGCGACGCCAGAATCAGCACCTCCTCGCCGTCTAATGCCTGCCTTAAAAGCGGCTTCCACAAGGTTAACGGTGTCAGCGTGCCGGCTTTATCGACCGGATCCAGCCGGTACGGCCGAATGAAATCCAGCGGTCTTAACAAGCCGTAATACGCGGATAAAATCCGCAGGTGTTCCTCGCAATAGCGCCAGTCCTCCGCGCTCAAGGTTTCTGCCTGGAAATTGCGGAATGCTTCCCCATGAAAAGCGGCCAGCGCGGCGGCCGCCGGCTGCGGCTGATTCATCCGCGCTCTGTTTTCCAGCGCTGCTTTTTCCGAAAGCTTAAACTGCTTTTGCCATTGATCGACGGTCAGTTTTTTCAGTTCCTCATGAAGCAGCTCTGTCGTTTCCATGTACTGCGGAGTCTGCCCGGCAGGCACATCCGGCAGCGGCTGCCTGCGGAAGGTTTTGGCTGGCGATAACAGAATCTTCATATTAACGCGGCGTAGGCCTCGGCCTGATAGCCGACTAACACCTTGTCTTCCTTAATTAACAGCGGACGTTTCACAAGCATCCCGTCGCTGGCCAACAGCGCAATCATCTCATGTTCGCTCATTTGCGGCAGTTTTTCCTTCAGCTGCAGCGACTGATACAGCCGGCCGGACGTATTGAAGAATTTCTTTACCGGCAGGTGGCTGAGCGCGATCCACCGTTCCAGTTCTTCCGCGGTCGGATTTTCCCGGGAAATATCCCGTTCTTCAAACGACAGCCCCAGCTGATTCAGATGTTTCTTCGCTTTCATGCATGTACTGCATTTCGGGTAGCATAAAAATATCATGGATTTCCTCCTGTATCCTTCATTCAAATCAATGTCTTTATTGTAGCGGAAAGCCGGGTTGATTTTCAATGCTAACGATCTATTTCATCGCCAGCGCGCTGCGGGCTGCGATCCGGCCGAATGTCACGGTATCGGGAATTGAACAGGAGCCCAAACGGTTTGCGCCGTGGATCCCGCCCGTCACTTCCCCAGCCGCATACAGACCCGGAATCGGGTGGCCTTCGGTATCAAGGACGCGGGCTTCGGTGTCAATCTGCACACCGCCCATCGTGTGATGGACGGACACGACGGCGGAGAACATCATATACGGACCTTCCCCTAACGGCTGCAGCTGATCGGTCCGGCCGAAATCCGGATCCTGACCGGCTGCGGCGTATTGATTGTAGCGATCCACCGTCGCTTGCAGCGTCTTAACCGGAATGTCGAAGAACGCCGCGCATTCTTCCAGCGTCCCCATCGCCAACACGCCCTGGTCATAACAGCGCTGCACCTCCGCTTCAATCGTTTCATCCAGCTGCATCTCGTCGACAACCGACTGTTCGATCAGTTCGTAGATCATCGCACCGGTCTGGTTCAGCGCAGCTTCGGATAAATTATCGCGCGTTTCCTTTTCGTCGACAAACCGCTGCCCTTCCTTATTGACTAACAGCGCGTTGGCGGTCAGGCGGGCGTAATCAAGAAAATAATAGTTGCCGGTAGCCGGATTGTTGACCGGATAGAGCTGAATGTATTCCATCCCCACCAGATTCGCGCCGATCGCTTCCGCCATCCGCAGCCCGTCCCCAGTGATTGCCGGGGAGTTGGTCGTCGGGATGCTCGCGTCGAGCTTGTTCCAATGCGTGTCATACTGCATCCGCATTTCCACATTCGCGCCGAAGCCGCCGGTCGTCAAAATGACGCCTTTGCGCGCGTAAAAGCGCAGCGGCCGGCCGCCGCGGGTAGCCTCCACGCCGATCACCCGGCCTGTTTCATCCTGCAGGAAACGCTCTACGCGCGTGTTGTACTCCACCTTTACGCCTGACGATTCCGCTTTGCGGATCAACGTTTCCACATACTGCGGACCATCGCCGATGGGCCACAGCGTGCGCGCTACGGTATGCCCGCCATACCACGACTGATGATCGCGGTACTGCACGCCGACGGTATCGCGCAGCCACTCGGCGTTGCTTAAAGCATTGTCTGCCAGAATCCGCACCAGCTCCGGATTGCCGAGATTTTTTCCACCCTTCATTAAATCCTCATAAAACAATTCAGGACTGTCGTTGTCGATGCCCTCCTGAAGCTGCACCCAGTTGCCCGGCGCGGCAAATTCCCCGCCCGACATCCGCGTATTGCCGCCGCCAAAGGACATTTTTTCCACAATGCAAACTTCATCATGGCTTTGCGTCAGCGCTTCGATTGCCGCTGCGAAACCCGCGCCCCCACCGCCGACGATCAGCACGTCGCATGCAATTTCCTGTTCCTCGTTTTCCTCGTCGCTCCAGCCCAGCTGATCCTCGCGGATCCCGGCCTGATCGAGCGCATCCTGCACGGCTTCCAGAAAACCTTTTGACGTGTACGTCGCGCCGCTGACGACTTCGACCTGCAGGGAATTCTTCGACAGAATTTCATCGCTCATCTGCACCATCGCCGTATCGAAGCCCGGGATTTCATTATGCGAGAGAATCTCGATGTGCTGGATCTGGTTGCGGTCGATCATCACATCGACCTTGATCTCGCCCTGCTTCCCCTGACCCGTACCGGTAAATGTCCCGCTGATGCGGCCCTGTTCATCCATCTTCCCCTTTGCGGCTGAGGAGGCAGTGCAACCGGAAAGCGCCAGACACAAGGCCAGCGCGGTCAATGCCCGCTTCATTCAGAATCCCCCTTCGTCACTTCGCCGCGGTATTCTTTGGGCGAAAGACCGGTTTGCTTCTTAAAAATCCGGGAGAAATAAAACTGATCGCTGTACCCGCACCGTCCGGCAATTTCCTTGACCGGCAGTTCCTTTTGGGCTAACAGCTTCTGCGCCAGCTCCATCCGCAGGTCGGTGATCAATTCCACCAGCGTCTTGCCCGTCGCGGTTTTCACAAGCTTGAACAGCGTCGAATGGCTGATCGAAAATTGTTCCTGCAGCTTCTCGGCGTTAAGATCCGGATCGGTAAAGTGTTCATATAAATAACGGATCAGGGACGCCGGCTCCGGCTCGGCCTCCTTTGCCTGGCGGATCAGCTTGCGTTGTTCCATCCGCTGCTGAAAGCGCGCCACGGACTGACGCAGCGCGTCTTCCAGCTCCTCATCCTCCACCGGCTTCAACAAATAGAAATCGACGTGATGCTGGATCGCTTTCTGGGCATAGCTGAAATGATCGTAGCCGGAAAGAATCAGAATCACGCAGTCGGGATCCTGCGCGCGGATTTGTTCGATACACTCCAGCCCGCTCATCAGCGGCATGTTGATATCCAGAACGAGCAGATCGGGCGTCATCTTCTCATAGTATTCCATGACCTGCCGGCCGTTTTCCGCAGCCGCGACCACCTGAATTCCCAGATCCAGCGATTCGATCTGACGGATTAAGCCCTTGCGGATATTTTCTTCATCGTCCCCGACCAAAGCGCGGATCATACCGATTCCTCCTTTCCTTTCACCGGCAGCGTCAGCGTCACGCACGTGCCGACGCCAGGGGTGCTGTCAATGCTCAGACGAGCTTTTTCGCCGTATTCAATCCGGCAGCGGCGCAAGACGTTCTGCAATCCGTAATGGCCTTCCATCTGTTCCTTTTGCAGCGCTTCGCGCAGCGCCGTCAGCGTGGCTTCATCCATCCCTACGCCGTCGTCCCGCACCTGAATTTCCAGCTGATCCCCGATCAAGCGGGCGCTGACCTGTATTGTTCCGCCGTTCTCCTTCGGTTTCAGCCCGTGATTAATTGCGTTTTCCACTAACGGCTGAATCAGGATTTTCAGCATTGGCAAATCGCGTGCGTCCTCCGCCAGCTCCAGCGTGGAATTCAGCTTCTGACCATAGCGGATTTTCTGCATCGTCAAATAGGCCTCGGTATGTTTAAATTCCTGCGCCAGCGTGATTTTTTCCTGACCATTACTTAAAAAGATCCGGAAGTAGGTCGACAGCGAGGTGATCGCTTTGGCCACCTCGTCGGCGCCCTGAGCCTTCGCCATCCACTTGAGATTATCCAGCGTGTTGTAGAGGAAATGCGGTTTGATCTGCGCCTGCAGCACCTTCAGCTCAGCCTGGCGTTTTTCCGCCTGTTCCTGATAAATCCGATCGATCAGCGAAATGATCTCGTCAAGCATCGCGTTGTAGGATTGACCCAGCGAGTCGATTTCATCATGCGTGCCCGGCAGCGTGTAGTAGGCGTCCAGCGTACCTTCCTCGACCTTTTTCATCCGTCCCTGCAGCGAGCGGATCGGCTTGAGCACCCACTGCACTAACGAAGCGCCCATCACGATGTTGATCAACAACAGCACGCAGAACAGAATCAGCACGCCGATTAAAATCTGATGGGTTGAGCGGCCGATCACGGAGTCCTGCACCAGCGTGCAGAATACCCAGTCGTCATATTCCGTAACCGGCGAAACAAACAACGTCGCCTGCTTTCCCCGGGCGTCGCGGACACGGAACTGGTCGGAGCTGGTAATCGAGCGCATATCCAGCTGATCCAACGCGCTGCGGGAAAGAACATTTTCAACGAAATATTCCTCGTCGGTCGTGATCAGATCTTTGTTGCGCGTCATGACCCAGCTGCGGCCTTCGTAGATCTGAACCGGATTGACGATTTCCTTTAAGCGCACTGTCGGGATCGCGGCGCAGATCAGCGCTTCCTTGATCCCCGTGCTGCCTAAAATCGGATAGTAAAACAGCATCACCTGCCGGTGTTCAGGATTGGTCACCGGCAGCGACAGAATAAATTCACGGTCATTCTGATAGGCTTGTTGGTAGTCGGTGTGATCCATCAGGTTTTCCACAGCGCTGGAGTTGATCCAGCAGAAGCCGTTTTTTCCGATATAAGAGAAGGTTTCCATCGTTTCCCCATTCTTCTTGTAAAGCTCGGTGAAGCGGTCGATCAACGGCGTAATCTCGCGCACGTCCATTGAGCTGAATGCCGGAATCGCGGCGATCGTGCGGTATTCCACCGCCATGCGCTTCACCCACATGCTGACCTCGTTAGCCTTTGATTCGACCATCTGGCTGATTGCGAAGCGGGTCTGGGTCATCGTCCGGGGACGCACCGCAAAGCCGATATACGCCCCCAGCGCGGAAAAGACCAGCAGGCTGGCCAGCGAAAAAAAGAAAATGATTTTATGCCGGATGCTGAACTTCATCGCGCTTCCCGTCCCCTTTATTTTCTTTATTTTACCATAAATCGACAGCCGCACGGCAGGAATTGCGTAAACGGGAAGAGCTTTTTGTCTTCATGGAAAGTGATGCATCACTGCTGTTTTTATATCAAAACCACCCGTAAAACGGGTGGTATCCTCTGGCCCTATAAGGGCCTTTTGTTGCACTGGGCCTTCGCCCATTGAGGCTTGACAGCTGCAACACTTTCTCCA
>NZ_JADNEM010000036.1:0-26497 GCF_015552275.1 Holdemania sp. 1001302B_160321_E10
GCAGCAAGCGCCGTGCTTATGTCACCGATAGCTGCGGTGATTGCTTTGTTCTGCACCGGATTCGCACTTGTTTCAGACAAGGCCAAATCAACGAGAACGCCACCCAAAAAAGAGTTGGTTGCTTGTTTAAGATATAAACCATTCTCATCTATTTCTAATCCTGCGCCTCCAACCTGGTCTCGATTCAATTTAATTCTTAATCCTGCGTTGTCTTGCTCATTAATAATCCCTCCGCGCGGATCGATGGATTCAAATTGATAACCAATAAATTTGGTATAAAGCTTCCCATCGTTTCCGATTCCTACGGCTTCGGTCTGTTCTGCGGTTTTTGCTACACCAACAATGCCACCGCGCGAATTATTTGAGGCCGCTCTAACGTAAATACCGTTCGATTCGATCATTAAACCTGGACCATTATTAAGCGAAGTATAAGTTTTAATGCCTAATCCAGTGTCGGTTTTTTTTAATCCTCCGTTCGGGTCAATCGTGACATCTGTTTCTGGCATGTCCCGCCACTCTGCTCCACCATTTCCAGTGCTGACGATGATCTGCCCTATTTCGCCTCCCGGCGGCACTCCTGCACCGGATGGGCCTGCTGGGCCTTGCAATCCGGTTGCGCCCGTTTCTCCCTTCGGGCCTTGCGGTCCGGTTAAGCCTTGCGGTCCGGTTGCACCCGTTTCTCCCTTCGGACCTTGCGGACCAATCGGGCCAACATTTCCACGCGGAATGGTGAACTTAAAAATCGGATTTGTGCCCGTTCCGGTGTTTTCGACTTTAGCTTCTGTTCCAGGTTCACCGGTCACGGCCGTCGCTGAAATGGCGATCCCTTCCGTTTTTAAATAAGACTGAACAAATGCGGAGACTTGTTGCTGCCAGATGTCCTTTGGAGGCAGCACGACAGACGAGCCGGGCGCGTCTACCACGATCAAAGAAAGTGGATGAGTCACGATTAATTCATTCTCTTTCGCAAACCCGACGCTTATCATCATCGTCCCGTTTTGTTTGAAGCATTCTTCAGGAATGACGATTGCGCCATCCATTACAGGAACAGAAACATTTAAATAAACAAGATCACAGGTCGGATAAGCAATTTGCGCGGTTGCTGCATAGCCCGAATAAGCCGGATCAGCAGAAAAGTCAATTTGAATGTTCGCGGAATGCTGAGCCGGAAGAATGCCGATATCGCTGCTAAGCGTCAGACCCTGCTGGGTAATCGTCCCGAATTTCATCATTTCTTTCCTCCTTCATTTTTTCAATTTGGTTCTGCAGCTGGATATGAACGGTGTCTAGAACAAGCTCACAAACCTCCAACGCAAGACCGCTGTCATTGATTGATTTAACAATATTAAATTTTAGCTTTTCGATTCTTTGCTTCAATTCAGTCATCGTTTAAACCTCCCCGCACAAGATCATCTCTCCGTTAATCGTCTTCCAAACGCAGCGCCGTGCAACACCACCAGAGCGGATGACGACGTAATAATTCTGGCTGACTAAATTTAAAGAATTATTTCCAGAAACGGTTAAATTTCCACCGGTGTCCGTATATATTTGCGAAGTCCCGCCCGTGTTTGAACTGATCGTAAACGTTCCATTTTCTTTAAAGTAGATCCCACACTTTTGATTGCCGTTTGAATCGTAATTCGTAATATTTAAAAAGGTATTACCACCGTCGCATCCCATTACAAAAGAATTGGCTGCATTTTTTGTCCCTGGTACATAATTCCACAAATTTATATCGCTTTTTAAGCCTGCCGTTGAAAGTTGAATTGAATTGACCTCGTTTCCTTCATCATTGTTATCTAACCGGATCGCATTCCAATCATCTTGAGATATTAAACTAACTTTATTAGCGTCTTGATCCTGCATTGATCGGTTGGTTAGATAAAAAAGAGAATTGTTGCTGCTGCGATACATTAATATCTGATTGGCAAGAATATTTGAAGTTCCGCGATTTTCCGCTCTGAATTCTCCGGATGTATTGAAATGAATCTTTCCTGAGCCTGTAAACTGAATTCCACCATTATCCGGCGTAGTGTTTGCGACAACATTTGCACCATCAGGATCACCAAATGTTATCACTGACCCAAAAATCGAAAGCGCATAAATTGCGTTAGCGGAAAGCGAATTAAATACAGCATCCCCATCTGCTGTGAACCCTGCTGACCATGTTTTCCCATAGTCTTTCGACACGGCGAATCCTGATGAATTTATAGTCCACTGATACTGGCTTTCTGCTAGTGTTGGTTTATTGTGTAAATAAATTTGATATCCACCATCAGTTCCAACAGGTTTCCGCGTAACAAAAAGACCAAGACCATTCGCGATAATTCCGGTAAACGCCGCAATCGTTCCATCAAGAAAGCCGGTCGCCTGTTCAATTTGACTTTTATTTTCTTCCGGGATTGCAATGATCGTTCCTTCAAGCGTACTCTTTGCGTCTCCAATTTCGATAGAAATGTACCTTTCCAGAAGCGAATCATAAACATATTTGATCATCTTAGCTTGAGCACTTATCCCGAGTTTATCAAACTTCACTCTTACCGTGTCGCATAATCCAAGTTTAAGCAAAGGCAACACTTCTTTAAATTCATCAAACTGCGATAAATCAACAAAAGAAACAGAAATTGAAATTTTCGGTGAAATCAAATCATTTTTTGATATATACTCTTGAGCCTTTGCATTGATTTCTTCTTTTGTAGGCGGGACATCTTCGCCGCTTTCATTTGTATTTTGAAATTCAGAAGACAGATCAAGATTTAAAATTTTATGCTCATCCGTTGATATAATGGTTTGAAGGTCTCCGACAATCGCTTTTTGATTTGAATCGATAATGTACGGAAATACTGCAGTATACATCGATTCAATGTTTTCTTCCTGATTAATGTCAATCAAATTTTTACCATAAGCGATAGTTAGTCCATTGTCTTTTCCTCGATTGGCCAAAAGTGACACTTTGTTATTATCCCATTTTAATTCCCCTCCAAATACATCAATCATCGACCCTTCTTGCCCACCCATCAACGCGCGGAAGCTCTGCGGCTTGTCGTTGATAAATGAACTTGTTGAATTTGTAATATCTGTAAACAAAGAAAAATCATTCCCACCAATCATGGACGATTTAATCCGTGCAAATGTTGCTGCAGCTCCGTTTGATTCAAACGGAAGCACCGATACCTTTGATAAATCGTAGCTGATATGATTTGCATAAACGGTAATATTCCCTCGAATGGGCTTCGAGACTTTTTGAATTCTAAACATCTGTTGAGGGTCATCCGGATTAGATTTAACTCGGATGACTCTGCCTGGTTTAATGTCAGAAAAGTGATCACCTTCGACAGGATAGTCAAGTTCAAGCGTATAAGGTCCATTTCTTTCTTCGGTCACTTCGCATCGGACACATCCAGTCAAACGGCCAATCCCATTAGTCTTGTCGTTAACAAGTTGATGAATTGTTTCTGTTGAATCTAATAATATCGGAATCATAAACGCCACCACCTTGGAATAATATAAGAATTCATCGATTCAGGAATTAAAATTGAATTAATGCCAGGAATCAAAATTGGGTATGATCCGGTCGTCAATTCAAGATCGCCGTTTAAATTTAAATTGCCATTTTTTGAATATGCTTCTTGAATATCGCAATCGATTACGACGCCATTTTCATTCTTTTTAAGGTTAACGATTTCACCATTTATATTTATTTCACCGGTTCCTGAAAGGACAACGATCAATGGAAGCGACGTTTGAAAAGTCGGATTATTTAAAATCGTTTCTGTTTTTAGATCGATTTTGCTTTCTCCTGATTTCAAAAAGCGCTGCGGCTTGCAATTAAATGAAATTGTGAAATTTCCCGATTTATTTTGAAACGGGTCACTTTCAAACGGGCCAGCATAAGACGCCATTCTGAATTCGTCTGGATGATACGAATCTTCTAGCCGATGATAAAAAGGGTCTTTTAACATAACATTTCTGAAATCGCTAGATCTGTTTGGAAAATGTCCGAAAATGAAAGCCGGATATTGAATTATTACATTATTGAACTTACCCAAATCGCGAATCAGATCGCCATTTCTTCCGGGAACACTGATTCGCTCAATCGCTCTTTCTGGCGAATTGTAAGTTCCGGATCCGGATATTTGAATTCCAAGCGTTAACGAAGAAACAGAATTAAAAGAAAAGTAATTGTAAATTAAAGGTTTAATCATGCAAACACACCTCTTTTTGTTTGTATCTTTTGATCTATAATTTCTGCGACTCTATCAGCGATTAGTCTTTCATCCTGACCTTCGGCAGCGTAAACATTTACATTAATCGAACCTGAGAAACCGGATGAAGGTGTATTCAACGAAGCAACAGATGGAGACCCAACATCAATTATCATACTTGAAGCAATGTTAGAAATCGCGGATTCAATCATCCACTCAGAATTCCTAAGACCCTTCGCCATTCCTCCAACGAAGTCGGGCATCCACTTTTCGTACTCCCGCAGCGGGCCGACATCCGGGCGAGAAAAGTGAAGCCATCCGGCGATCGTGTTGGCAATGCCAGAAACCGCATCGACCACTCCGCCTACCATCGATTTAATTCCATTAATGAACCCTTGAATCATATCTTTCCCCCAATTCACCGCTTGAGAAGGAAGTGACTTAATCCAATCCACCGCCTTCCCTATTCCATCAACGATTGATTTATATATATCTCCAACGGTAGTTGAGATCTTTTCTTTCATGTTTTGAAATGCTGTTTTTAAATATTCAATTCCTTCTGGTATAGTAACAGTAAAAAAATTGACAATATTATCTACGATTTCTTTTGCTTTATTTCCGATGTTTGTGAAGATTTCGATAGTTGCGTTTCTAAATCCTTCATTTGTTGCCCAAAGAGTCATGATTGCAGTCACAAGCCCAGCAATTAATGTAACGACAATCCCGATCGGATTTGCGCTCATTACCTTATTCATCAGCATTTGCGCTATCGTAGCTCCTTCATTTGCAGTTTTAAATGCTTTGATTGATGTAACAAGTCCATTTATCATTGATGAAACATTCCATGCAACAAAGGCTGCGCCGATTCCACTTATAATCGATAAGATTAATGGACCATTCTCAACAATCGAACTTATGAAATTTGAAAAATTTTCGCCAAATTTCTCCCAATCTGTAGTTTGCGTCATTTCGGTGATCTTTTTCGTCACATCTTGTATTAAAGGAGTTAAATGTTCGAGCAAAGGAATTCCTGCGTTTGCCGTAAACTGACGCCATGCTTCGTTTAAGTTGCCCTGAACATTCTCCCATCCATCAGCTTCCCGCGAAGCCTGACCCATTGCGCCAGAAAGTTCTTGCGCATCAAGAACCATTTGCAAAAGTGTTTTCTGTTTTTCAATTTCTGTTAAATCATTAAACTTTTTCCCGAATTGCTCCATTGCTTCCGCATTTCTTGTTGCTTCTGTCGCTGATAATCCAAGCGCTGCATCATTCGCGTAATTTCCTTTCAAGAAGCTCATTAAGCTTTCAGATGTTTCTTCCAGGCTTCGATCATAATACGCAGCCCCATCCGCTGCAGCTTGCAATGCCTTTTCCATGATTTCCATGCTTTCCGCCGTGCTCCCACCGGAAGACCTAGCAAACGCATAAATAGAGCTTCCTAATGTATTGAGTCGAGTTTCTAAAATCCCAGAAGAATTTGCGACATTTTTAATAGCTGTTTTCGCTTCTTTTTCAAACTCTCCAAATGTTTGCGCAAATTGGCTTGTTTCCGCTTTTATTGAAGCTGCATTTTCGATCATGTTTGACACTAATTCCTTAGATAAATCAACAAGTCTATTAAATCCATCTACTATGGTCTGACTTAATACGTTAGCCTTTAATACATCGCCAAATGAAGCCGCCGAATTTCCGCTTTCTTCAAATCCATCATCGACTTCATCTAATCCTTGTTCGATGTTTTTAAGTTGGCTTTTCATTTTATTTAGTTCGGTTTCAGCTTTGTTCATTTGCTGTGTCCATTTTTGGGTCGTGATATCAGCTTCGCCATATTTAGCAGCAGCTTCATTTACTGCCTTCGCCATTTGAGCAACCAACTTTTCTTGAGCTTGGATTTGTTTGTTTAATACCTCTTTTTGTGCAGCACTTTTTTTCTCTGCACTTGTTGATTTATCAAAAGAAGAAGACACCTTTTGCATCTCGGATGCAAGTGTCTTCGTTTGCTGGATAACTTCTTTTAATTGAGCGCGATACTCTGCTTCTCCATCAATTCCAATCTTAGGGCCAATGTTTACCGCCATCGCTTGCACCTCCTTTTTAAAAAAGAGGATGTCATTTCATTTTCATGACATCCTCAAATTTTAGCTTTTTCTTTTTTGGCAAAAGATTTCCTGATTCAATTTGATTGCAAGTAATTAAATCAAGAATTTCTCCATATTTAGAAAACCGGATTTCATTTTTGCTCATTCCTATTTTATAGCCGTAGAACATAATCCACCTGCTGTTTAGCTGGATTTTTCTTGATTTTCTTTTTTTTTGTTTTTCGGTTCTTCCCCTTCGACTTTTCGTTCTGAATCATTTTTCATGCAGCCCATTAAAGCTGATTGAAGATCATTAATTTCGTTTATCGGGTAAAAGCGAAAATCATCACTTGTCAAATAATCCGGCGTATAGCTCGGACAATCATAGGATTTATGGTCTTCAAATGCCTTATTCATAATGATCGCGATGTCAATCGTCGCTTCCATTGCCTTTAATGGATTATCTCCAAAAAGATCGGCCATGTTCGATAAATTTTCATCTTTGCACATTTTTGATAATTCTGAATATGCTTGAAAATTGTATTCGAAGACTCTTTCTTTTCCATTGATTTTCATTTTAGCTTAACCCCATTTTTTTCTTTAAATCCGTTACTGCTTCTTCTTCGCTCTCGAATTCTTTTCCTTCCCATTTCCAATCGTGGGTCGAATTGTCAGATCTCATTGTTGAAGCAGTCAGTTCTTGAGTTTGCCAGTCAATTTCCTCTCCTTGCGTCTCTGCGCCGGTTGAAGCCTCTTGGAATTTGTTTTTTAAGATAATAATCGGCTGATAAATATCATTACCATTTGATCTTGATTTCACAATGAAGCCAATGCTTACATACGGTGTCTTCTGTTCATCGCCAAACGCCGTCCATCCGTCTTCACCCGCTACAGGAAGACCGTAAATCAACTTCTTTGCAGCAATAAATAAGCCATCTACAGTTAACGTGGTCGTTCCGCCTGTGAATCTTCCGGAATCCGTTTCGGCAAGCTGATTGTCTGCGTAGAAATTATTATCATCAGAAGACTCTGGCTCAATTTGGACAGAAACGCCACGAGCAAGAACAGTAGGCGTACCAAATTTAATCGTTCCTCCCTCGGCTGAATAAGTTGCTACGTAAGGGTTAGAAAATCCGATTGTTACTTTTCCGGCAGCATATTGTGCAGTCATTTTTTTACCTCCTTATTTCATTATTTTTTTTATTTGTTCGTCGAGTTGTTTTTCTATTTCTTTTTCAACTTTTTTTCTGTTTTTACGGATTGCTTTATCCATAAACTGTGTCTTTTCTCGAAAAGATGTTCCTGAATTGATCGACCTTGCGATCATTGCGTTTGGCTGTCCGTTCGGAAATTTTTTTGTTTTTACGCTGTTATAGCCGTCAAACCCGATTTTCGCTGAGATAATCCCATCTCTTTCTTTCATCGGCGAAATGCCAAGGCTATCTTGAAGACCTTCTTTTTGTTTAGAAGTGAGCCCTTTCAATTTTTTGTTTTCAGTGCCTCTTTCTTTCGGCGAAACGATCGGAAGATTATCCACTTCTTTTTTTATCGCATCCGCCATGATTCCGGCAGCCGGATAAATAGCTCTTCTTATGATCTCATCTGAATTGACCTGCATTTTTTTAAGCATAGACAAATAAGAATTGATCGCCTCATTGTTTACAATCCATCTTGCCACTATATCTCGAAGCTCCATTCATAATGGATCAACTCAGTTTCTTCTTCGTATTGAACAGATTCAAGCTCAAACGATGGAAGATGAAAAAGAAAATCCTGAATTTCATCAATTCGCGGATCAAATTCTTCCTTTGTAAAAAGATCGATTATTCCCGCTATCGTTTGTTCTTCTTTTCGGTTTCCTCCATAAAAGCTTGAACCTTCTCCATTCTCTGCCCAAACTATAAACGGCGCCTCTTGATGAACCGGTCTAAAATAGTGATAACAAGTTGAAATTTCAGAAATAGAAGATTGAAAACTTTTTAATTTATCATTCAAGGATTTCATAGAATTTCTCCAATCTTGACAGTGTTAAATCAAACACTTTATTTCCATCGTCATCGGTTAGCGGCTGAACATTATCCAGACGAAACTGATCTCCATTTTCATTTTCCTGTCCATCATAAAAACTAAGAATAACATAATCGCCAATTTTCGGCCTTGTTCCTAAATTCAAAATTCTTGCAACAAAGTCTATTTTATGATTTGCACCATAAGCCATATATTGACGCGAATAACTGATTGATCTCTCACCAAAATAGCACTTGAAATAGGGCGCTAACTTCTCTTTAGGCTTTCCTCCCGGTTTAGTCTCGTCAATGATTTTACAGATCTGAATCAAACCTGAATCAAGCGCAGTTGTGTCCATGTTTTTATTCACTCACTTTCGCCTTTTGACTAAATAAAAGATTGTTTAATCTCCATCTTAACATCCTCGGCATTCCATTCTGCGGGGCCGATCTCCTCCGATATAAGTAAGCAGCATATATCGCAACCGTTTGAGCATGATCTATATCATTTAAATCTAATTGAATGCCTTCACGGGTGATCTCCGTCTTTGCGACGGAGATCAAATTTTTTATGAAGGCTTCCGTTTGTGGAGGCGGATTATATAAAGGAATATCCATGACCACAAGCGTATAAATTAATTCTTCCGGATTCATGCGCTATAAGAAACATTCACCGTATAAACACGGCTTGAATTTCCATTTTTTACGGTTACGGTTAACGGATGAGACCCATCAGTGAATGTTACGGTGGAACCATTCTTGACATTCTTTCCATTATAAGCCAGAGCTACAGAAGCATTTGCGTTTTTAGGTGTAGCCGTTACTGCTGCCGTTGCTGCAGAAGCAGTCATCGAATAGGTTAAAACATCGGAATCAAATGTCGGCGCTAAAGTCTGACCAGCAACAGTCAAGCTATCTAAATCTGCATCGTTAGCTGTATCTGCTGGAAACGGAATCGAAGTTGTCGGTGTTGTTCCATTAATGTTGATAGCAACAAATGCTTGAGGAATAATAGGCGATCCATCCGCACGTTCCTTTCCGCGGAATACGGTGTTATCCTGAATAAACTGAACAGACCGATCATATTCAATCTGCATTCCAGCTCGATGAACCCACAGATACAAGTCTCCGTAACCTCCGACGATATCATAGTCCGGCATAAATTCAAGAATGACGATGTCGCCTGTAATAACCGGCAACGTATCAGAAACACCCGCGACAATCGCGCCAGTTGCAGTAAACGTGATTGCCTTTGACTGTAATGCAGCCAGTGTTTTTGAATTCATTGCCCAGAATTTATTTCCTCGTGCATATCGATTTGTAATAGTTGCTGTCGCTGTGACTAACGCTGACCAGAATGCAGCGCCAGTTGTAGCAGATGGGATGTTCAGAATGTTAGACGTACTTAAATTTGTCCATTCCGGTGCGCTTGCCGGATAACCATCTGGTTTCTGAGTCTGCGCCAAACGAGTTACGATACCAAGCGGCATATGAGAAGCTGAACCTAATCCATACAAGATTGCCTTATCCTTGGCAAGACCGATAGATTCAGAAATCATTTCAACGATGTAAGATGCTAATTCAATATTGGAATCTTCCAGTAAAGAATTGCAAACTGGAATGAACCCAGCAACCTTGTAACCGTCTAATGTAATTTGACCAAACGAGAATGTAAGTTCATTAATCGCAGCGCACATTTCAGTCCAGATCGCTTCCGGCACGAGCCCGGCGATCGTCTGACGAGCTTCGCCGCGAACCGTTCTAACTCGTACGCGATCGATCAACTTTGAATAACGATACATATTTTCGGCGATTAAATCTAAGAAAACGACAGGAATCGTTAACGACCCGCCTTGCAAATCTCGCTTGTTTTTTCCGGCTTCGCGGATTTCGTTTAAGAATTTTTTTACATCGTCTCTCTGCATCCACATTTCTCGAGTTTCATGAGGAATGAGATCCATGGCGCGAATGTTTTTCTGTGCGGTTCTAATTGTGTTTCGGATGTTCATTTGATTTCCCCCTCTTTCTTCTTTCTTTTTTTCTTCTTTTCTCTCTGTTGGTGCTTTCTTTTCTTCTTCATCAAGCTCTGCTTCCAGACTTTCAATATCTGCTGAAAGCTTGTTTTTTTCTGTTTCGTGTTTTTGCTTTTCCTCGTCGAACGCTTCAACTTCTTCATTGACTGTTGTCATTTCTTCGTCTGTTGTCGCTTCTGAAATCGCGGTTTCAAGCTCGGCTTCCCTCGTTTCAAATTCAGTATCTTTTTTTCGCAATTCTTCTAACTGTTTTTTTAAATTGTCGATTTTTCGTTTTAACATCAGTGTTTTAAGCATTTTCTTTTTCTCCTTTCAGCTTTTTGAGCATAGAAAAACGCCAGGATTCGATCTGACGTTTTTTGATGTTTTCAATTTCGTTTTTTCGTGCTTGCACAGATGTCGCTTCATACGCCGGAAAGGTAACGACAGAAACCTCATAAAGTCGAACTTTTTTAATTTTCCAAACAGTAGGATTCCCATCTGAACATTCGATATCTTCATCAACAATATTGAATCCAAATGAGCATTGATCAACATCTCCGCGTTTCACTCGCTCATAAAGGTTAACGGCATCTTGATCGCTTCCATTGATCAAGATAGAACCCCACAAACCATAGTCATCTTCCCGCAGTTCTAACGTTCCGGCGGTTGTTCTTCCTAAGACAAGCGTGCTATCATGATTGATCAATGCGCGTACATCTTTTTTCGTTTCTCCGTCGAACGCACCCGGAAGCACAACTTCATAGGCTCCATCACATAATTCATATCGAGAATTAAAAACTGAAAAGTAGCCTTCGATTCTCATTTCTCCATTTTCTTCCCGTGTTTTAAAGTTTTCATTTTTCAAAGTTAATGTTCTTTTTTCCATTTATTCACCCCCGTTCAATTTACTTTGATCCCCCACTTTGCTTAGTGGGATGTAATTTTCCAAGATTCGTAACTCATCAAGACCTTCACGCGGTGACATTCCAATCCAATCTCGCGCCTCATTTCCGGTCATTATTCCTCTTTCGTATTGAGAATCGGCAACTTCTGCTAAGTCCCGAATGTCGTAATTGTAAAGACTTCTTGAATTAAATCTAAAAAACCAATCCGGATTTAAAAGAAGTTTTCTTGTTAATTCTTGCTCAATATTTTTTGCAAGAGGCATAATCCGAGATGAAATGAAATTGTTCCATTCATCCCTTTTAAACTCTCCAACACCCAAAACAAAAGCCGGAATTCCAAGAATTCCAGCAACTGTTTTTTTATCAAGCTGAATCATTTCAGAAAGCGCCAAATCGGAAAGGGTCAGCGGCTTAACTTGCTCGATTGAAAACTGTTCAGCCGGAATGAGCCACGGTTCACCAGCTCGGCCGGTGTTGACGTATTCATCAAGCAGATTTCTTCGTCCTTCTTTCCCAGCGAATTCTTCGGTCAGCGCATCGACTTTAACGATTAAAGATGGTTTCCATTTTGATTCCATGAACCCTTTCTGCGTTTCAGTTCCTTGTTTCAATGTTTGTGCAACATCAGATAAGGCAATCTGATACCCTTCGCCCTTCCACGGATAATAAGAACCAGGATTCAAAACAAAGTGAAGAATATCATCAGGATCATATAAATCACCGTTAATCGACACTTTATAATCCCACAAACCATCCGGGATAAATGCTGCCATCGCTGGTGGAATTGGTTGAAGGTTTTTAAGAATTCCTCTCCGCGTTTCCGGATAAACGACGGCGTTTCCATCACCTTCGATCATCATCGTTCGTATAATCCAAACTATAAAGTTCATTCGCGTCATGTTTCTATTCGGATCAATATCAATCTTTCTTGACAATTCATTTTTTACGCGGACATCTCCATTTTCTTTGTTTTCCATTAAATGAATGGTCATTGATCCGATTAATCTTGCGATCGTGTCAACCGCGGAAATGATTTCTGGGTTATGCGCCAAGCTTGTATATCCTGAACAAGTCAACGTTTCAAACGCGTCGCTGCTGCACAAATAAAATCCGTTTTCGCTATTTCTTTTATTTTTTGGTTCAGCCCGAATGTTTTTCTTTTTTTTCTTTAACATTTATTCACCCCCACCATTGCGCCGCTGCTTTAGCGCGGTCTAAGTTATCTAAATACCTTACGCAGCCAAAAACAGAAGCGTCAAATAAATCGATTCTCGTTGTTTTTCCTATTTTTTCAAAGTGGACTAAATCATCCGTCTTTTCAATTGCATGAACGTTGGCAACGCAATATTCATAAGCGTCGGAATGAAGGTAATACAAATTCCCATCTTTCGCGCTTTTTTCAATATATCTGAATCCTTCTGATTTTACATAAGAATACTGAGGCTGATCGACAACATTAAATCCATTTGATTTCATCAAGGTAAAAAATTCTCGCGCAAACTTTCTGTCTTGCCCGATCTGTTCAATCCTAAATCCTTGACGACGCATCGATTTAAACCATTCAACCACATCCGCAGCGTTAACCGTCGGAGTGTTGCACATGGTCAGCCATCCATCGTCAGCCCATCCGAAAAGCGGTATGTTATCTTCATCCGCTTTTCTCACTGCCATAACGACAGGGAAAAACGCGTGAGTTATGATGATATCAACACCTTTATAATGGCCGAATAAAGCAGCTGCGGTTAAATCATACAATCTCGATAAATCCGCACCTCCGTACCACTTAATCGGAAGCTTCGCTAATTCTTCTAATGTCCAATTGTACTTTTTGTCAGAAGCTCTAAATTCTTCAATGTCAAACCATGCCCGCATTGCGTTTGTATAAACGTTAAGGCTTCGACTGATATAGTCTTTCCTTTGTTGCGGGTCATTCTGCGCTTGCATCGCGTCGTTCATCATGTCTGATGGCCGAATCGTCACACCGTATGAAGGGTTCGCTTTTTCGTGTTGTTCTGGATTTAAGAAGTCTACATTTACTTTATCATCAGCGTCAGCATGAGAAACAAAGCAAAAAAAAGCATCATCTTTAGCAATGCCGTCGAGTACCTTTTCCGCATATTGAAGCCGCTGATACCCAAATGAATTGATGTTATCTCCTGCCGTCGTAATGCCAATCATTAATTTATTTGTATAAGCCTTCATTGCCTCTTTGAATCTGTTGTATTGCGCGGCCTTTTTGAATGCGTGAATTTCATCACAGATAGCGATATTACAGTTAAATGAATCCTGCGCGTCCGGGTTAGCTGCCATCGCGTCAATTCTAAGCGATCCGGATGTTCTTCCATCAGCATCATAGAAATTTAATTCAATTGAATGTTCCATGTTGTTGTCATGAATTACCGTCCCTTCCTCTTGATCGATGCCATAGTAGCGAACCGAATAAAGAATATCGTCAAATGCTTCCATTGCTTGCTTGAGTGCTGCTGCAGAGATGTAAATTCGTGCGCCTGATTTCCTTTCAAGAATTCCAAGCGCAAACGCTAAGCCAGCAACAAATAGAGTCTTTCCATTTTTTCTCGGAATATAAATAAACGCTTCATTTGTCCTTCTGATATTGCTTCCTTTCCAATACCATCCGACAAGATTATACACGATGAACATTTGAAAAGGCTGAAGGACTAGAGGCTTGTTCATAAGCGGCTGCCCTTCCAGCGTCTCTCCTTGTTTGTGAACAATTAGCTTTTGAATCAACATGATCACAAGATCAGGATCTCTTGTTCGCAGCTCAATATCATCTCGTTTAAGGTCATCTAAGAAGCGTTTGCATTCTCTGACGTTTCCGCCTGCTTTCACTTTTCCTGCGACAACATCTTTTGCATATTGAATTACTTGGTCTTTAAATTTAGAAACCATTTAGCGCCTCCGCAAGAACTGATTTCTTTTTCTGCTTCATCGACTTTTCGTCAATTTTTTTCAAGCCTGACGGCGTTAATCCAAGATCTCGCCAATAAGACAATGCCGTCCTTGTCAAATTGTCGATCAAGGATAATTCCGGATTCTTAATTGGAACTGGACCCGATGGCGTTGCCTTTACAATGACGCTTTTGCTTCCTGATTTTTTAAATTGTTTCATCGCTGTTTCCCTTAATTCCATGATCTCCGCAAGCTGATTGATCGGCTCATCAAAAAAGGGACGATAAGTCCCAGCTTGCTCACATGCTGCAATGATCTTCTTTTTATATCCTGCTTTTTTCACTTTATCGTCTCCTTTCTGCTTTTTAATTGTCAAAAAATTCGACCGGAGAGGGAAGAGTAAACCCTTTCCAGTAGAAACTGCCACGGAGGGTCATAGCGCCAAGGGGGGGGCTATTCCCTTTTGATCATTTGATTCATTCTATCAATAGCTGCTTGATAGTCGATTTTGTTTTTTATTGCTGCTTTATACATCAGTTTCTTTCCTTCTTCGGTTAACCCGCCTGTCTTTCTATCGTGCATTTTTCCGTGGTTGGTGAAGCTTAAGCTTATTAAGTTCCATAAGCACAATTCATATTCTGGGAAGAATTCGCGCGGAAAGATATGATGAACGCATTGCGCTGGATCCGGAATAGCCTTGTATCTCTTTGAGATCTGGCATTGATATCCGTCCCTTCGCAATGCCTTGCTGCTCACGTTTTTCCAAGAAGTTCTATCGTAAAAAAGATCATGCTGCTTTCTTAAATAGTTCATCTTTCTAACCTCAAAAATAAAAGCATAACGTTTTCTGAAAATATTCAGAGCCGATATGCTTTCATTCAATTTCTACAATACCATATTATCATCAAATTCGCTTTACTGAGTAAAGAAATTAAATAAAACCATTCAGCGCTTCTTTCATCCTTGAATACATTGTCGGCTTTGTCATGCCATATTGAGCTGCGACAATTTCAGACGGTTTTTTATTGATATAAAGGTCGGTGATTACCATCATCATTGATGGGTCAATTTGTGAGAGGATTCTATTTACTCGATTTATCCTTGAAGCATATTCTTTTTTTAAATTTAAAAGTTCTTCTTCTTTTTCCATTAATTCCAACCGATTGTCCTTGTACATAGCATTTTCATATCGAAGATCTGACGTGCTTATTCCAGAAACTCCCTGCATCTTATAAGCAAGATCTTCTAGCTTTTCGTTGATTTCAATTAATTCTTTTGTCAGGTATTTCAAAGACCTGCAATCTCTTTTAAATTGCTCGAACTTCTCTCTTTCTCCGTTCATTTGCCTTTCTATTTGCTGGAAAGATAACCAGTATATTATCTTTCCAGCACGTTTCCTTCCTTTCTGCCTTTTGTTAAGGTTTATTTTGCTATTTTTGATTCATGAATACTTTTCGGAATTTTTGGCCTGTTTTTCAGCTTCAAATTCACACTTTATTTCCGCATTTTGTTTGTGCGTTGTAGCGTCAACCGGCTGAAGCATGAACTTAAGAAGTTTATCAGAATCACAACAGATTCCGTTTATTTCACATGTCAAACAATCGCCCGAGAAATAACACTCATTCGCGTTGGCGATCGTAAGACAAATCTCGTTTATGTACTTTTCAACATTCTTCATTCTCTAACTCCCCTGGAACATTTTAGTTCTTCTCGTTCAGCAATCCGCATCTTATCTTTTGCCCGTTTGATCCTCTCGTCCACCGCTATCCCCCCCAGTCACTTCTATCAACTCTGACCGATACCGTTTTTTAAATTTGCGCCCTTGTTTGATGCTGTGGTACGCCGCAGCAAGCCACATATCGAAGAAGGCAGCGATCTCCGGAACCGTACCAATAAACACACATAGATCATTATCCTTGGTGTCGTACAAGGCATATATTTTTGTGCTCTTCCTCGCCATCCGTCAACCTCCTTAGAATCGTTCGCACGCGGTTTTTATTTTTCTCTTAGTAAGATTACCTTTTTTTCAAGAATGTTGCTAGAATCCCCATTTCTGGCCGCCACAATTCATTTCTTTGCGCTCAGCAGCTCGTAGCTTGCGTCTGAGCATTGCCAAATGACGCTGCAGGTCTCTTTTGCGCATCGGTGACAGTGTGTTAGCGATCTGTTTTTGCGTGGCCAGGATGGCCGCTTGGATCTCAGCGACGGTCATCACTGGTCACCTCCCATCCGATCAATCAGTAGCACGATCGCCACAAACGCGACGGCGAGCAGTGCGGGGATCATTGGTCATTGCTCCAATCCAGCGCCTGTCCACAATTATCGCAATAATTAGGAATGTCAAATGAGCTTAAGCTTATGCCACATCTTGGACATAGATAAACCGTAACGACACGATCTTTTTTAGGATACGATTCAAAGATTTCACGACGTTCAAACGGTTTTTGTGGCGTTGCTTTCTCTGCTAATTTTTTATACTTATTCATTTTCCTTCCTCCTATAAAACGATTATCTTAAACATAATATAAAGAACCGGAATAACGAGCCAAGGCTGTTTATATTTAATCTGAATGAAAACCAACGCAATTTGCAACGCCAATAACATCCAACGTACATCTATCATTCTTCCACCTGCTTTCTATAAAACCGACCTTTTTCAAAGTCCATATAATACCCTTCAGTTGAATGTTCAATAATTCTTTCAGCGTATCTTAATCCTTTTATTGGTTCCCAGTCTAAAGGCTTAAATAGATATAGCCAGCATTTGTTTTTGTTATCCCAGATCCACATTCCTTTTTCTAATTCATCGAACTTCAAAGGCGGATTGTCGAAGTGTTCATTTATCAAGGAAAGCAAACAATCAATTTCATTTTTAAAATATGCGTATAAGCTTAAAAATTCATTTTCATCGCCACCTCTTGTTGCCAATGTTACAATCGCATGCCCGCATTCTTCTTTAGTCAGTTTCATTATTCAATCACACCTTTCATTCTTTCTAAACGGTCAATCAGTTTCTTTTCGTCAATCATTTAATCCACCCATGCATCGCTTTTATAGCGTGCTTCTTCCTTTCTTTTTAAGTTTTCGGCTTGCTGTCGTAATCCGAGATTTTCACGATCCAGCTTTTTGATTCTTCCCTTTTTTCTGATTTCTTAAATTTGATCATTTGTCTAACACTTCCAATACAAATCCGTTGTCTTCGCTTTCTGAATGAATGCAGCAATTTAACCCATACGCCTTTAATGCGTTGATGAGCTTCTTATTGCCTCCTAACTTCTTAACCCTCAACGGATTCATGTAGACGTTTCCAAATCTTGCAAGGTGAGGGATAACATAATCGGTCAAAAATATTTCATTTTTACTCAATTTTGGCGGTAGGCAATCGCATATCTTTTGATCATATTCGATTTTTAAGTTTGTCGCCGCTTTTATCTTTCACCATGTGAAAATCGTTCCGTTAAACCGGCCGGATGCGATTTGCGCGAAGGTATTGTGGTTAATCCCACACATCCTAGCAAACTCCGCATGGTTCATTCCCCTTTCTCTTTCATATTCGTAAACAAGTTTGATATTCTTTTCAAATTGTTCTCTTTTTATCGTATACGCTGATGATGGCATCTATATTCACCTCTCTTTTTTTTATTCAGTTTTCGTTTATTTTTTTTCATCTTCAATAAAGTCAAACAAAGATGGAATATCTTTTTTTATCTCAGCTCTTCTGCAATAACCCACGCCGTCCCGGAAGTAATCTTCGTTCAATTCAATCCCATATCCTTTTCGACCAAGTTTAATGGCGCTCATCGGGACCGTAAACAAGCCTGCAAACGGATCAAGAACAAGATCTCCTGGATTGCTATATCGGTTAATGATCCGCTCAACGATATCTAACTGAAGCGGACATACGTGCATTTGAAGTCTACGCCGGCTCTGCTCGGTGTTGAGCGTCCGCATCCGGTTGATATCGTCCCAGACTTCGTCGGTCCAGCTTCCAGGCGCGACAACCATGAACGTCGCAGGCAGCTTATTGTTCTGGTCTAGTTTTTTTGCCAGTTCGACATGTTCTTCATAACTATACACAGATTCGCGCGAATATTTTCGATATGCTTTCTGAAGATTTGAAACCGGAATCCGGATTAGCTCGTCTTTGCTCATTAATCTATCGCCGCTGCTACGCCAGAATCCATGTGCGTCAATCTGCCATTGTGCTCTTGTATAGTCTTCTTTTGATTTAACTACCGGATCATCAGCGTAAGCATTAGATCGATTTGTCGGAAGCTTCCGAAATAGAAGAATATATTCAGGGCAACCTACCCCCATCTTCGACCCGTCTTTGCATTGTTCGGACCATCCAAGGCGATATGTTTGGTTGTTCTCCCTCACGACGTCCGTAACGACGGTAATCATTCCAAAATACTGAAATCCATGCTTCATATAGTGATCTATGCAAAGTGCATGAAATGGTTCGATCGTCGGCATTCCGGTACCTGTTGCGTTGCCGAATAAGACACGATCTTTGACGTGGATCGCAGCCACTCGTCCAGGCTGCAGGATCCGATATAATTCCGGCGTTAAAAAATCCATCTGTTCAAAAAACTTCTTTGTGTCTTCATTGTGACCGAAATCATTATAATTTGGCGTATATTCATAATGATTAGAAAACGGAATAGACGTGTGGATTAATCCAACACTGTTACTTTTCATTCGCTTTGTTTCTTCTACACAGTCATCGTTGACTGCCGTATATAATTTACCTTCAACTTTCACTGCTTTTACTCCCATCTTTCTTTTTAACCGTTCCGATTTCCCGGCTTCGCTCAACCCATATTTCTTCACAATTTTGATCATCTTACCTACCATGTGATCGTGCTGCTTCCACTTATCCATAAGGACATCTTTAACTTTGTCTTCTTCATCGGTATAAATGATATCAACGATAACTTTATCATTCTGAAGAAATCGATAAATCCGATGAACCGCCTGAATAAAATCATTGAATTCATAATCAATCCCAACGAAGATCGCTCGGTGACAATAGCGTTGAAAGTTGCACCCTGATCCGGATAGTTCTTTTTTTGTTGCAAACAAGCGACATTTTCCATCTGAAAAATCGATCACTCTTTTTTCGCGGATTTCATAATCCTGTGAGCCGTAGATCTCCACGGTATTGGGAATTTGCTTTTTGATCTCATGTCGTTCCGCTTCTAGGTCATGCCATAAGATAAAGTGAGCTTCCGGATCTGAATCAACGATTTCTTTTGCCTTTTTCACACGGTCCTGAATGCTCATTCTCTTGATTGCTGCAGCGTCATGAAGGCTCACTGCAGCGTCGCGATAAAGAAGTGGCTGCCCGTCGCGATCTGTGATTTCTGTGTTTTCAATATGCAGTCGGTGAAACCGAACATCCAGCGGAGGAAGATCATAACCATCATCAGAATAACTTGAATCAAGATCTGACGGCCTGGTAGCAAATAATGCCCAGCTGCTGACCCAAAGCCAAAACTCATCTTCTTGCGCTGGATATAATGTCAAATTATTAGCCTTTGTACTGTCTCTTTGAAAGAATCTCGTCAACGCTTGCCCTGTGTCCATAACACCTAAATATCCAGCATAATGAATCAGCTCTTTGTATTTGTTGGGCGACGGCGTAGCCGTTGCGACAAGCTTATATTTCACTTTTTTAAATTTATCAAGAAAGGTTTGATAAGTCTTGCTTCCAAAACTTCGCAGCACCGAAGCTTCATCCAGCGACGTCGCCGTGAAATAAGCCGGATCGATATCACCATCTCTAACGCGCTCATAATTTGTCAGCAGGATTGATTCTTCGCTGTTTTTGATTTCTTCCATTGTGCGCACATATTTCACTTTGATATTTAATAATTCGCGAGCGTCGCGTTCAAATTCTTGTTTTACGCCTAACGGAAGAACAATCAGCGCCCTCCCTCCTTCATGGTTTGTTATCTGTCTGCACCATTCCAATTCTTGAATCGTCTTCCCAAGACCAAATGATTCAAATAGCGCCCGACACCCTCCGCGGATCGCCCAGCATACCGCGTCCCGTTGATGCGGTTTCAGAATGGGTGCGATCTCTTCTGGATCGATATCAAATCCGCTTTCAGCTGCAAGTTCTATTTTTGTTTTTAAAAACTCTTCGTATTTCATACTTTCTCCTTAAAACGGCAAATCATCTATGCAGACATTATCAAACACTTCATCGTTGGTATAGCTATCTTGATTTAAACTTGTTTGTTGCTTACCACTGCTCTGCGTTGATGCTTGTCGCTGGATCTCGACCCGCTCACAGACGACTTCGGTAACGTTCACTTTCTGGCCAGAGGCATTGTCATAGCTGCGCGTCTGGATCCGGCCATCCACCGCAAGCAGCGCTCCCTTTTTTGCATATCTGCAAATGTAATCAGCAGCCTGACGCCAAGCCTGGCAGCTGATCCAGTCCGTGACCGCATCATCCTGCCCCTTTTGCTTAGGGCGATCCACAGCGAGCTGGAAGCTGCAGACGGACAACCCTGATTGTGTCTTACGCAGTTCTGGATCTTTGGATAGACGACCGGTTATGACTACTCGGTTAATCATAGACCTTATCCCCCAATCTATCGGCAAGTCGATACAGTTTTTGATTTTTAAATTTTGAAATCATGTCATCCGATATGTCAAAGATGATTTTGTATTGCTCAAGCATGATCTCTACGTCAACAATTTCCTCGACGACATTAACCCAATATGGGTAGTAGTGCGGATCACGGTTGACTTTATTTACGGCCTGGATCAGCTCTGCCATTTCCTCGATGCCTTGGTTGATCTGGGCTTCTTTGCCATATGTTTCAATGGCGAGCTTGTATAACCCCTCTTTTTTCATTTCTTCTGTTCCTCCTGTTCCCGCAGTTGCCTGCGGATTTCTTCAAATTCTTCGCGGTCGAAATCGGTTTCATCTGTGACTTCCGGATCCGATCCAGCTTTCATCTGTTGGTAGTAATCAGGCAGCACGTCCTGTCGTCGCGATGTAAAAGGGCTTTTCTGCTTAACTGGAAAGAAACCTTTCCAGCTTCTTTCTATCGATTGATTTACAATTTCAATTTTTGATAAATCATCTGATGCGAGTTTGTCGAGATTTTTTAATAATATTTTCAACGCATTTAACGTGAACCCTTTCATTTTGTTTCTCATTTCAACAAAATTTTCAAGCGATGATCGAAGATCTAAATTTGACGTGTAGTCTGCGATTATAGATCTATATGTTTTATTTACTTTACTTTTATTTACTTTACTTTTATTTGTGTACTTTCTGTTAACATTAACTCTATTTATGTCAACATTAATCCCGTTTATGCCATCATTTACTGCTTTTTTGGGTACATTTAAAACGGCATATTTATTGCAAATTTTTTCACCGATTCTTCTATCCGTAGCTTCTAAATATCTTTCCTGGATACCTTTTGAAGTTAGAATTCCAAATTCTTTAAATTTGCTTTGATCAAATATACCTCTTTTTAAACACGCATTGACTACCTCGGACACGGCGTTAACACCCACGGATTCTTTGCTCGCAAACATTAACGCAACGTCCTGCGACCATTCCATGTAATACCCATTTTCTCCATAGATATATTGGAATAGCCTGATCACAATGCCGAACCCAAGCAACCCAAACTCAGCCTTTATTAAATTTAATTTGGTATCTAGTGCGACATCTAACGGGAAGTAATCCAAGCCTTTTTTTACTGGTCTTCCCATTTTTACCTCCTTAACACCTTGCCAACCTAACCAGACGGACAAAGCACCAAATTCGGCTTCACTTTTATTTGTATCTCATTTTTTCCATTTTTTCGCGCTTTCTTTCTTTTGTTGCGCGAACATAAATTCTTGTCGTTTCCAGGCTGCTGTGCCCAAGAATATCGGCAAGCTCAATTTCTAGCCCACCCGCTTCCAAATACTCCAATGCAAAGAAATGACGGAAACTGTGCGGATAAACTTTTTCTTTTTTCACCTTTGAAGACCCTGCGATTTTTTTTAGTCGTTTCCAAATTGCAGAGTTGGTCAGCTGCTTCCCTGGTATTCGGCCAGGAAATAAAGTCCCTGATCGAATTTTGTTTTCTTTGCAATAAGATCGAAGATCATGAAGCAACTCACGTCTGATCGGTACAGATCTTGTTTTCCCTTTGTTAGTTACTTCTATATAAGGTCCTAAATTCTCAACGGTAAAGAATTTTAATTCTTCTATACGAATACCAGTCCCAGCAAGGACACGCATAATTAATTCAGTGTCTTTTTGGCCTGATTTTCGCGCCTGTTTTAATAAGCGCTTATAGTCTGTCAAATCGATCACATTGTCAAGCTCATATTCAATTTGCGATTTCACTTTTTCCAACGCAAGATCTTTTCTTCCGAGCCAATAAACAAATTTATCAATCGCCGTGATATAACTGTTTATACTTGTTGTCTTTTTTGTTTTTTCTTTCAGATGATTTTTGTAATCGATCATCAGCTTCTTTGTGATCTCAGAATCATCAGGCAGCCAGTCAATAAACGACTGAATATCCGATTTGTATTTATGCAGTGTCTTTTTTGATAATTCTTTGCAATATTGATCTTCAATAAACGAATTCAGATGATTCTGCATTTCTTGTTTATTCATTGGTTTTAACTTTATATTCCAAGACCTGGAATTACAATGAAGTCGTATGGATTCTCAAGAATCGCATTTGAAACCTTCACCGCTTTTTGATTTCCATTTTGATACAGAATTCCATCAATGATTATATATTCTTCCGCAGGATGAACTGATCCAGAAACACACTTTAATTTGAAGAATGTATTTTCTTTAACTTTCAAAAGGATTCCGATATTCGCCATTTCAAATCTCCATTTCTTTTGAACCTTGGATCGTAAATCCAAGCGTTAGAGAATACAAGTCTTCATCTGCGATCTCATACGTCCTATCACCAAGAATCAAATTTATTTCTTCATCATTTACCAGCTTAACGATTTTCATTAAATTCTTAATAACGGCACCTTTTTTAAATTGCTTTATGTTTGTTTCAACGTTAATTTCTCCTGTGTAGGATTGGCTGCTGTCAATCTGTACGGAATCAATGGTTAATACTCCGTTTGATACATCCATCACAATCGCGGTTCCAAAGTTTGAAGCTAAATTTAAGTGCCTGATTAGTTCGCCTTTGTTAAGATGCACCTTTCCTTTTCCACCTCCTGAGATTCTTTCAATTCCATCCACGAATCCTTCAATCAGTGTGGTATAAACCTTTTCTTCTTCGCAGCTCATGACAATCAAATTTCCGCATAGATACGGAGAATAGTTTACCTCTTTATTGATGATTTTTAATAAATCAGTCGGAATTGATATCTTGCGATCAACGCCTGTATTAATGCTGAACCGATACAGGACTTTTCCATCCGAAGCAGTTACACAATTCGGAGTTACCAAAATGCCTTTGCTTCTGTCTGTGTCACCAACAAAGTCACTTGCAGCTATCAATATATCAACCGGCAGATTTAATTGCTCTTTCCCGCTTAAGTCAGGCATATATTCTTTTGCTTCCGTTTGATTTTGAATTTTCAGCTTAACTTTGCCCGATTGAATTGAAATGGTTTCTCCGTTCATCGAAATGTCCATTTCATTAAAATTTCTAAGCAAATTGAAATCTTTTTTATTCAAAATGAATTTTATTTCACCATTTTGAATGAATCCGAGCTTTTCTTTTCGGATGATCCCAGTCCCGATGTTGTCGTAGCTGTGAATCTGGATTGTATCGTCAACGATGCTTACTATATTGTTGTCCATTCCTCTTTTGAAATGGAATCCTTCAACTTTCATTCTTAATTTCCTCCTGCCAGCTGCTCCATGAGCTGTACGATTAAATCTGTATCCTCAGCCTCTGACCACAGCGAGCGCTGTTGGGCTACCGTGGTCAGGCCGTTGTTGTAATAGTCGCCCATGATCTCAAACATGCGTCTGAGGCCATCCGTGGCCGTGCTGTACTGGCAGTACCGATCACCGCACCGGATGCCGGCCGGATTGTGTTTGGTCAGCCATGCGGACGAGCTTCCCCAGCCGGTCTCTAGTACAAACACCGCAGCGGCGTAAACCGGGCTGATCTGGTACTCCTCGGCCAGCTCCAGCAGCGCAACCGGCACCACGCCAGCAGCCTTACCTGTTGGCTGCCACTCGTGCCAGCTGACCACCATTTCAGCGGTATAAGCGGGCGGCGTGTCTTGCTGATAAAGATCGATCACTGTCACTGTCTGCGGCGCGGGTGCGGGGGTTTCTGCCTCTGCTGCTGGCAGGTTAAGCGTCACACCGGCGGTCACCGCAGCCGTGAGTACCACCAGTACTGGACGTTTAAGCCGATATTTTTTCATTTAATTCTCCCTCCCTTCACAAGCTTGATTGCTTGTGGTAAAATAGAGATGATCCTATAGCGATAGAATCATCTTGAATCCCCGACGCCGCCAAGCTATCAGGGGATTCTTTTTTTATTACCTTGATTTTGACTTTTAGATCATCTGTCGACATGATCTCGGCTAATGCGTTAATCAGTCGATCAATAGACACTTGATTGTTCATAGTTCACCAGCTTTCAGTACAGATTTGTGAGCATTTGCATTTAATGGTTACGCTTAGATATTTCCTCTAGCGTAATGTTTTTCATTCTTACAAACACGTCTTCCCAATCTCGGTCTAATTTCCTTAGGTAATGTATCCCGACAATGTTACTGATACATACCGATGTTATAAAAGATACAAGAAGCGCTACTGTCACAGTCACCACTCTCTCACCTCGCTTTCTAGTTCTTTGTTCATTCGCTCACGCTTCTTTCTATTAGAATGTTAAGATTATCTTTAGGTTTATCGCTTAGTGCAGTTAATTCCGAGTTGACTGCACTTTTTATTTTTTTAGCCATAAAATTTTTGTACTCTAAACTTTCTTTTGCGAAGCTTGAATTTATAATGCAAGTAATTCTGTGCAGCAGACACGGAAGCTCAATATCGATCAAATTATCTACGTCTTCGTTCACTTTAATATCACTCCTTTAAATAGTCTTTATCAAAAAACAATCGTTCCGCCTCGGTGATATTATCGAGCGGATGAAGAATTGAGCCTGGGAAACTCTTTCTTGCTTCGGGTTTGCTCACATCCGAGCAAGTAGGCCATCGCAGCGATCTCAAACACCTTCTGACCGTCTTCCGGAAGCTTATTGACCATCTCGATTGCGGGCTTTCTAAGCTCTTTTTTATTTGCTTCTAACATTTTCTTTCTCCTTTCCTTGACTCTGCATTCTTCCGGGCTTGTCACCGGCTTCGGCTGCATTAAGGACGCCCGAAGGGCTTATTTACTTATTGTCAATGTGCCATCACCAACCCAAACCGAACCGTCCGAATAGACACATGAATTGAATGCATATTCATGTTTTCCTATTCTGAATAAGATGTAAGTTCTATCTCCGGAAGCTTCTAATAGACGAATATCTTTAAGTTTTGGTTCAACTCCGAACTCACTTCTGAATGCCGCTTGCGCTGTTTTCTTGATCTCTGTATTTGTTGCGTTCATCTTTTCTTTTCCTCCGTTTTTATTTGCTAAGCATATTATAGACCATAATAATATTTATGTCAATTACTTACACGATAAAAATTATTCTTTACAAATATTTTTCGCAATGCTATTATATTAATATAAATGAGGTGGAAAAATTGGAAATCTACGAAAGAATAAAAGAATTGAGAAAAGCTACTTTGCAGATGAATCAAACAGATTTCGGTGAAAGAATTGGTTTATCTCAATCCAATGTCGCAAATATAGAAAAGGGCCGAATTTCCCTAACAGATAGAAACATTCAAGTAATCTGCGCAACCTACAATGTAAATGAAAAATGGCTGCGAACCGGCGATGGCGAGCCATTTAACGAACTATCTGAACAAGAAGAACTTGCCGCATGGATGGGGACAATCTTGAAGCCGGAAAACGACGGCTGCACAAAACAGAGAATCATCCGAATACTTAGCCAGCTTGAAGATGATGAATGGGAAGCTATAGAAAAGATCGCCAAGAAGATCGCAGAAGAATATAAAAAAGGCTGAGCGCGTCCAGCCTTGGATGTTATATCATTGATCGAATAAACGCGATAATGCGTTTAAGCTTAGACTGATCTGTGATCAGTAACAGAAGATCAGTGATCTCTTTAATAAGATCTTCATACATAAATAAGCACCCCCCTATTGCAGATGTCCGGCCGGGGTTGCTCTGCGAAAATATTCTATCAAATTTTAGCGATTTTTGATAGAAGCCATATACGGCATTAAAACAAATAAAAAAATCCCGCCAGCGCCAACTGGCAGGATCGGCAGCG
>NZ_JADNEM010000037.1:0-25972 GCF_015552275.1 Holdemania sp. 1001302B_160321_E10
GTTTCTACGGATATTTTAACACTTTTCCCTCATTATCTGGCTCTTTTTTTGTTTCCTTTTACTCTGTTTCTCCTTTTACTCTGCCCCGATACACATTTTCTTCTTTACCTGCATTTACTTTTACTATTGACCTCCATTTTTTAACATTTCTCAAAGAAAAAGTCTGCCCGGATCCGGGCAGACCACCGCTGTTTCAGAATTGCGTTAAATTGACGACCCATTTCTCTTTCCGCACTAACGAATAGGCGATCACCAGCTTCAGAATATCCGTCATCTGTCCGATGACATACAACACCAGAATATCAACGCCGGTAAAATAGGTGAAGCAGCAGATCAGCGGAATGTTCACTGTCCACATATAGCCCGAATCCATAAACAGAGTCGAACGCGTATCGCCGCCGGCGCGCAGAATGAAGTAGCACTGCGTGTTTCCCATATAAATCCAGAACATCACCGACATGATCCGCAGCACGTCCACCGCAACCTGCTTGGCGGTAGGCGACACCTGATAGAAATGCGGAACGACAAACGAAGAACCAAACATCAGAACCGCGAACAACAAGGAAAGCATGACGCTGAAGCCCAGCAGCTGATAACCATGATCGCGCGCTTCGTCCAGCTTGTTCGCACCCAACGGCTGCGAAACCAGAACCGTCGTCGCTGCGGCCATCCCGCCGAACAGCACGAAGAAGATATCGCCGATCGTATTCGCAATCGAATAACCGGACATGACCTCCGGTCCGCGCGTCGCATAGAACTTGAACAACGTCGCCATTCCCAGCGACCACATGACTTCGTTGAGCGCCAACGGCGCCGCCTTGATCAGAATGCTGCGGGCCAGCTGACCGGGAACGTGGAACAGCTGCGCCAATTTGGTTTTAAACGGCAGATCCAGCTTCGTCAATACGATCAGCAGCACGGCCGCTTCCAGCACCCGGGCGATCAACGTCGCGATCGCCGCGCCCTCAACGCCTAAGCGCGGAAAACCGAAATTCCCGAAGATCAGACAATAGTTCAGCACCGTGTTCGTCAGCACCGCCCCGGCGCTGATCACTAACGGAATTCTGGTTTCCCCCACCGCCCGCATCGCGCTGGAAATCCCCAATGACAACGCCATCGGCAAAAACGTAAACGCCGCAATCCGCATATAGGCGCTGCCCAGCTGGATGATCACCGGGTCGCTCGTAAAGAAATGCACGATCCCCTCTGGCGCTAAAATCCCCAGAATGAAGAAAGGAATCATGATCGCATACGCGCTTAAGATCGAGAACCGGAACGATTGCTTCATTCGTTCCTCATCCCGCGCTCCGAAGAACTGCGCGATAAAGATCGCCGCGGCCGCCAGCACGCCGTTGGTCCCATAGGTCGCGATAATATAGAAACGATTGACCGCCGCGACGCCGCCCAGCGCCGCATCCCCCAGCTGGCCGACCATTAAATTATCGACAAGGTTAACCGAGCTGGTGATCAGCTGCTGCATCATCAACGGGACCGCCACAGCCAGCGCCAGCTTGTAAAACTGCCGCGTTCCGAAAAACTTCGAGAATCTTTTTTTCATTTTTCCCTTCCTCCCTCTTTGAAATCAATGGTATCAGTTTATCATACTTTTCAAAGAAGGTCATCCTTCCCTTGAAGCAAACAGAAAAAGCCGCGGTTTCAGCTTCCTGCCGCTCTCTTCCGCCGCTCTTTCCTTTTCTGATAGAAAATTGTTTGAATTTCCGGCTTTTGCCGGACTACCGTTTGATTCCTCAGGCTTACGCTCAGCCTTCCAGATCCTTCAGGAACTGATCGCACGCCTGATCAAAGCTTGAATACGTCTGAATTCCGTTGGCTTTCAAGCCGCCGATCACAAACGCGTTGTAGCCGATCGGACAATCCAGTCCGAATGCCTGATTGCGTCCGATCCGGGAATCGGAGTACACCGGGTACAGCTGGATCGGCTTGCCGCTCAGCTTCTTTTCCAACAGAATGCCCAGCGCCATATGGCTGCCGGTATCTTCATTCGCCAGATCCAGGAACACGTGCGTCGCTTCGCACTGGAAATGATAATCGGCTTCAAAGATCGCTGCCGGCGTCGACGCGCCGCCTTCGTTTAAAGGCAGGTCGATCGGATTGACAAGCTGAACATCGACATCCCGCTTTGCCAGTTCCTGACGCAGCCGTTCCCCTTCCTTCCGGCGCTGATATTGATCGGCTTCGGTAAACAGCGGGCCGACAAGATAGACCGTGATCATTCCTGCACCTCACCCAGCGCCCAGTCGATATAGCTCTGCATTTCAGCGATCGTTTTCAGATGGGCTTCGCCCTTGCCGCGGTCATGACTGCCCAGCGCCAGCACGCGCAGCAGCACCGGATGATCGCTCTGGTTGTTTTCCTGCAGTCTCGCGGCCATTTTCTTGCCATGATACGGCGGCACGTTGTTATCACATTCGCCAGTCTGGATATACGTTGCCGGATAAGCGACCGGGTGGATGTTGTGATATGGAGAATAGGAAAGCATGTACGAAAACAGCGCCGGATCCATCGGATCGCCGTATTCGGTGATATACATCGGTCCCCGGTCATCGTTGCGGAAACGGATCATATCGGTATGCGGCACCGAGGCGATGACGCAGCCCCACAGATCGGGCCGCATCGTCAGCAGCGCGCACATCAGCAGTCCGCCGTTGGAACCGCCGCAGATCGCTGTTTTCTCAGGGCAGGTCCAGCCTTCCTGCTGGATGCGCTCAGCGGTCGCGATAAAATCGGTGAAACAGTTTTTCTTGTTTGACAGACTTCCCCCTTCATGCCAGCGGGTGCCGTATTCGCTGCCCCCGCGCAGGTTGATGCTGACATAGATCCGGCCCTGGCTGACCCAGTCGACGATGTCCAGATCGACAAACGGATTATTATAGGAAGGCAGGATCGCGTTGTTGTAGCCGCCGTAGCCATACATCAGCGTCGGGGTCTTTCCCGTTTTCTCCAACCCCTTCGGCATGACGGCAAAGGCCGGGATGCGCTCGCCGTCCGGAGCCTCAGTGAAAATCTGCCGGACTTCGATATCCGCCGCCGTTTTGGGATTCGGCTGATACAGCACGCTCAGCTGATCGCCGGTCAGCTTCAAAAGCATCGGCGAATGGACAAACGATTCAAATTCCAGAATCAGCGAATCGGATTTGCGAATTCCGCGCCCATTCTGCATGGCCAGCGTGCACGCGCCCCATTGGCTCGGCAGCGACAGATCATGGACCTTCTTTCCTTCAGCGTCCACCACGCGGACGAACGACGCCGCATCTTTTAAATAGAACAGCACCAGCTGATCCCCTTGACGGATCGCATCTTCCAGCTTCATTTCACATTCTGCGACCAGCGTCCTGCCTTCCGCCAGCGTCTGGCCTTGCTTCACAGCGATCAGACGCCCCAGCGGCGCCTGAGACTGGGTCAGGAAAATCAGCTCCCCGTTCAGCGTATCGACATAGGTGAACGCACCTTTTATGTTCGCGCTGACAGAGACAAATTCGCCGTTGTCCTGCTGCACAAAGATCACGGTATCGGCATAATTTTCCATCACTTCCGCAACGACCGTGGCCCCGTCGGCGGAACAGGCCAGACGTACCAGCACGGCGTTTTCACGGTAATCAAAGCAGGTTTTAATTTCATCCGTGTCGCAGTCATAACAACGAACATGGTTGACGTTCAACCCTTTTTCCGGATCGGCGTCGGCGTCGGAATACAGAATCCGGCGGCCGGTCTTATCCCACAGCGAGTAGAAAATCCCGTCCAGCTTGCGGATCAGCTTGTTTTCCTTTTGATCGACGACCAGCACGCACGGGCGGCCAGCCCCGTCTTCCAGTCCGGTATAATAAATCAGATCCGGATCCGTAAAGGACGGATTGGCCGTAAACACCGTAATCGTTTCCGGAATCAGGCTCAGATCCGCTTCCCGGATTTCTTTAAATTCCTTGTCCAAAACGACCAGCGTACGCGTGCCGTCCGCGTTGGCCCGGGTTGCCCAATAGCCCTCCGGCGTTTCCGTGACGGCGGTATAGCTGGCGTAAAACGGCCGCGCCTGCAGCTGTTCCTTTTTCTTCGCATAGCCCGGCAGCGTGCTGAAAAACTGATCGGTCAGCGCATTTTCCCTGGCGACCCAGCTCAGCACCGCGGGATCCTTCGGCTGTTCCAGTCCGATATACTCGTCCTTCATCGTCACGCCGAAGCGGGTTTCGGACCAGTCGGATTTTTTCCATTGCGGATAATTCATAACTCTGTTTCCCTCCTTGAAATTTCATTGATCTCATTGTACCACAATGCGCGGGGAAAAAGGATCCTCTTCCGCCGCCGAACACGTCGTCATCGTTTCTTAAGAAACCTGTCATAGACCTTCACAAAGCGTCATGGGGAAGTAAAGAACTTAAGATCTTTTCCTTTTATACTGAAAGTGACAAACAAGTCACCGGAGCGGCCATGGGAAAGTCATCTTCCGGTGGCATAATAAGGGAAACTTCAAGGAGAGTGAATTGTATGAGCCGACGTCGAGTTACGGAATTTCTGCCTTTTCTTCTGCCGCTGCGCAGAAAGCAGAAAATCTGGTGTTTTTATCAGAAAATGAAGCATGACGGGAATCGTTATGCGCGCAGGCAGGCCGAAGAACGGCTGCCGTATATCCAATATGAATGTACGCAGGGATTAATCAATCCTGACAGCGGGTATGATATTCAATATCAATACAACAAGGCCCACAACCTGAAGGTGGTCTCCCGCCGCATGCAGCAGCTGATCATCGAACCGGGCGAGGTGTTCTCGTTCTGGCAGCTGGCGCGGGGCGCCGATCACGATGATCCCTATCTGCCGGGGCTGGGGCTGCACGATGGTAAAATCGTACCGGTCCATGGTGGCGGGCTGTGTTTTATGAGCGAACTGTTATATTGGATGGTGCTGCATACGCCGCTGACGGTGATCGAGAAGCATCCGCATCTGGTCATCTCGCTGCCAGCCAATCCGAATGCAGAAATGCCGGCGGGGATCGACGCGACGATTCAGGAGGGCTGGAGCGATCTGAAATTCCGCAACGATACGGATCAGCCGTTTCAGCTGATTCTGGACTTTGACGAGGATTCCGTTCACGCGCAGTTCCGATGCGCACAGCCGCCGCGCTGCCGCTACGAGGTGACTGGTTCCGCGCTGACTTATTCGCGAAAAAAAGGACAGATCTTCCGCACACAGGATATTGCGCGCACGATCTACGACGCGCACAGCGGTGAACTTGTGCGCAAGGAAGCCTGTTACACCAGCCGCAGCCGGATCGATTATCCGCTGCCGCCGGAAACTGAAATTATCGAGGAGGACTAAATCATGAACGAAAAATTGAACGTTGCCGTCCTGTTTGGCGGCAGCAGCGACGAATACCATGTTTCTTTGCATTCCGCGGCGGGCGTGCTGCGGGCACTGGATCCGCAGCGGTACACAGTTGTAAAAATCGGCATTGATCCTCAGGGCGACTGGTTTCTCACAAATGCAAGCGCGGCGGAAATCGAAGCAGATCAGTGGCATACAGCATCGGATCTGCGTCTGCAACTGACCTTGGCGCGCAGTGACTTTGAATTAAAAAGTGAAAACGGTGAAACCGTCGCAGTCGACGTCTTCTTTCCGGTCCTGCATGGCCGCAATGGCGAGGATGGAACGCTTCAGGGCATGCTGGAATTGTTCCACATTCCTTTTGTCGGCTGCGGCATGGATGCTTCGCTGCTCGGCATGGACAAGGCGCTCAGCCATCAGCTGGCGCGGCAGAACGGAATCGAGGTCAGTCCGTTCGTCGTGTTCGCTTATTCTGAGATCGATCAAAAGCGAGAATCGCTGAAACGGCTGCATCTGCCCTGCTTCGTCAAACCGGCCCGCGGCGGTTCCTCGATCGGCATCACCAAGATCAACGCTTGGGAAGAACTTGACGACGCCTGCGCGGCAGCGGCCGAACATGACAGCCGGATTTTAATTGAAGAAGCCGTCGAGGGTGAGGAAATTGGCTGTTCCCTCCTTCAAACCTGCGACAGCCTCGTGACAGGTGCGGTCGACCGGATTCATTTAAACAGCGATTTCTTCGATTATGAAGAAAAATATGTCGATACCCACGCGCAGGTGGAATGTCCGGCGCAGCTGCCGGATTTCATCAGCGAACAGATGCGCTGTCTGGCACGGAAGTTGTGGGAAATCCACCATTGTCAGGGACTGGTGCGTGTGGATTGTTTCCTGACCCCGGACCAGCGAATCGTGTTTAATGAGATCAACACGCTGCCGGGCATGACCGCGACCAGTCGCTATCCGCGCATGATGGGACAGGCGGGTATTCCCTTTGAAACGATTCTGGACACGTTAATTGAAGACGCTCTGCGGCGGGGGAGGATCGCATGAACTGCGTACGGCTTGTCAACCGGGAACATCGTCTGGAAGCGGATGAATCTTACTGGACCCGCGAGCTGGTCTGGATTGATGAAAACACTCAGCTGCAGCCAGTCTGCGCCCGCGCTTTAAACGCCTGGATTACCCATTGTGGCGGGGAAAACGAAGTGACGTTTGTCAGCGGCTGGCGCAGTTATGATCAGCAGCGAACACTCATGAGCGAAACGGAAAGTGAACGGGGATGGGATTACGCGCATCAGTTCGTCGCCGAGGTGCGGGCCAGCGAACACCATACCGGACTGGCCATCGACCTGGGCATCGCCGGCAAGGATCAGGATCTGATCTGCCCGGATTTCTCCGGTCCTCTGGCGGATCGGATGCGGGAATGCGCCGATCAGTTCGGCTTTATTTTCCGTTACCCCAAACACAAAACAGAAATTACCGAAATCAGCGAAGAACCCTGGCATTACCGTTATGTCGGACTGCCGCATGCGCAAATCATCGCCGATCACGACTGGGTGCTGGAGGAATACGCCGCTTTTCTTAAAGCTTATACCAAGACCAACCCCTATCGCTATGATGACGGGCAACGCCGCTGGCAGCTGTGGACGCAGCCGCTGGCCGAAACGCTTCCGCCCGCTGAAAACACGTCGATCGAAAGCTCACAGCTGGATGAAACGACTTGCTTATTCGTCGAAGCGCTGGATCCTGAGCCAATTCCGGAAGGCCGGGATAGGGCCTGGGTCGAGCTGGACGGGATCGCGCTGCGGCACAATTTGACGATCTTGAGAAAAGCCATGGCGCCGCAGCAAGAAATCATGGCGGTCTTAAAAGCCAACGCTTACGGACATGGTCTGGAGCCGACCGCGGATTTCCTGAGCCGGCAGGGCGTCCGGCATTTCGCCGTCGCCACCGTTGAGGAAGCCAAGGTGATCCGGGCGATCAATCCGACCGCGGAGATTCTGATCTTAGGCTATGTTCCACCGCAGCGGGCAGCAGAACTGTCGCGTCTGCATCTCTCCTTAACCTTAACCAGTTACGATCAGGCCTGTCAGCTGGATCAGACCGGCTGTCCGATCAGCGCACATCTGCCGGTGGACAGCGGGATGCACCGCCTGGGTGAAACCGCGGAGGATCTGGACGCCATCGCGCGGTACTATGCGCTGCCTCATCTTCAGATTACCGGCCTTTATTCCCATCTTTATGAAGCGGATAACCTGAGCGCTGAAGCCATTGCGCATACCCGGGGGCAGATCGAACGGTTCTTTCACGTCGTGGACGATCTGAAACAGCGGGGAATCGATCCGGGCCGCGTGCATCTGCAGGGCAGTTATGGATTTCTGAATTATCCTGAGCTGCGGTGTGATCTGGTTCGATTTGGAATCGCGCTGTTCGGCTGCATCGCCTCATTCCGATCCCGGATGGCGCTGGATTGGCGGCCCGTTGCTTCCGTCCACACCCGGATTGCGGCGTTGCGGCCGTTGAAAAAAGGGGAGGGCGCAGGGTACAATCATGCCTGGGCCGCTCCTTGCGATACGACCGTCGCGATTCTTTCGATCGGTTATTCCGATGGTCTGCTTCGCAGTTCCTCCTTCCAGGGGGCAGAAGTTCTGATTCATGGACAACGCCGTCCGATCGTCGGCGCGATGTGCATGGATCAATGTCTTGTGGATCTCGGCTCTTTGCCCGCAGCTGTCGGGGATGAAGTCATCGTGATCGGCAAACAGGGAATGGGCCAAATCTCCGCACTGGAAGTCGCAGAAAAAACTGGAACGATTGTTCCGGAAACGTTAAGCATGCTTCGTGGACGAATGCCGCGCATTCTGGTTTAATCCGCGGCGTGGATCATAAGAAAAACTCGCTGGCAAACGGCTTTGTCCTGATAACTTCCCTTCAGGCAATCACGCTGCTTCGGCGAGTTTTTTTAATTTTTCGTCTTTTCTGATCTGAATTCAGATTGTTTTCAGCAGTTTTGGATCAAACGATGGGATTCGCACCCAGCACGTCGATCTGCCGGACTCTCACCCGGCGGTACATGACGGCACTGAACACCATGCACACCGCTTCAGAGATCACAAATGCCAGCCACAGCGCGTTCAGCCCGCCCCAGGTTGAAAGCAGCCAGGCCAGCGGCAGCACCAGGATCAGCTGACGGCCCAGCGACACCCACAGCGAAAGCATGCCGTCGTCCAGCGCCTGGAAGATTGAGCACAGCACGATCGACACCCCGGCAAACACAAACGACAGCGAGATCGTCTTGAGCGCCGGAATGCCGATATCCAGCATCTCGGCGGATGCGTTGAACATTCCCAACAGGGCCTGTGGAAACGCCTGAAAGATCAACGTTCCCAGCGCCATGATCATCACCGCGGCGATCAGCGAATACCGCGTCGCCTGGTAGATCCGTTGTTTTTTCTGCGCCCCGAAATTGTAGCCCACAATCGCGATCAATGCGCTGTTCATCCCCATGACCGGCATGAAGATAAACTGCTGCAGTTTGGCGTACACGCTGTAAACCGAAATCGCCAGTTCCGAATACGGCATTAATATCATATTCATGCCCAGCGTCATCACCGACGCCACCGACTGCATGATGATCGCCGGGAAGCCGACCGAATAGATCTGGCGGCAGGTTTCCAGAGAAAACCGGAAATGATTCAGACCCAAGTGGATAAACGGAATCTTCTTATGAATGATCCACGCCCCCAGCACCATCGCCAGAATCTGCCCGGCTACCGTGGCGATGGCCGCGCCCATGATGCCCATTTCCGGCAATCCGAACAAGCCGAAGATGAAGATCGGATCCAGAATGATGTTGACCAGCGCTCCGATGCCCTGCATGACCATGTTGTAAATCGCGTTGCCGGTCGCCTGCATGATCCGTTCCATCACAATCTGTACGAACACGCCGAAACAGAATACCGTGACGATTCCCATATACAGCGCCGCCTGCGAAGCGATCGCTTCGGAGGTGGTAAACAGATTGGCGAACATCCGCGCTCCGCCTAAACCGAAAAGCGCAAACACCGCCGCGCTCAGCAGCGCCAGAACGACGCCGTGCTGCGCAGCCTGATTTACCTCTTCCATCCGGCCTTCGCCCAAGCGCCGGGCCAGAAGTGAATTGACGCCGACCGCGGTGCCGACCGACACCGCGATGATCAGCATCTGAATTGGAAACGCCAGCGATACCGCCGCCAGCGCGTCTTGTGAATACCGTGCGACAAACATACTGTCAACAATGTTGTAGCAGGCCTGAATCAACATCGAAAGCATGATCGGCAGCGACATCGCCGTCAACAGCTTCTTCATCGGCATCGTCCCCATTTTATTCTCCATCCTATTCCTCCTTCAAAATAAAAAACCACTCTGTGTTTTTTAGAGTGGTTTTGCCTCACTGATTTTTTGATTCCCTTTTTCGTCTTTCCCGCAGGCATTCCTGAGGGTCCGACCGGGATTAGTTTACGCTTTCCTGATCCGCTTGTCAAGCAGATTTCTTTCCGTCAGTCCGTTTCCCCATCTGCCTGCCACTCCTGTTGACGTACCTGCCAGAACTGCCGGTCCTTGTCGGTGACAGGCCGCAGCACGCGGCAGGGATTCCCGGCCGCGATCACACCGTCAGGCAGATCGTGGGTCACAACGGAACCGGCGCCGATCACAACCTCATTGCCGATCGTCACGCCGGGATTGACGATCACATTGCCGCCGATCCAGACAGAATTGCCGATTGTAATCGGCTTGCCATACTCCAATCCGGTATCCCGGACCTCCGCGCTCAGCGGATGCGCCGCGGTGTACAGACACACCCGCGGTCCCAGCATGACATGATCGCCGATTGTAATCGGACACACATCCAGAAACAGACAATCATAATTTGCAAAAAAATGATCGCCAATTTCAATCTGACTGCCGTAATCACACCGAAACGGCGGCATGATGACCACGTCTTCGCCGACGCTGCCCAGCAGCTCCTGCAACAACGTCTCGCGTTCCTCCTGCTGATCCTCTGCGGTCATGTTATAACGCCGGGTTAAGCGTAAAGCCCGCTGATGATCCGCCGTCAGCTGCGGATCCTGCGCGGTATACAGTTTCCCCGCCAACATTTTCGCCTGTTCATTCATCGTCGTTTCGTTTCCTTTCTTCGCTTTTCCTGTGCGCTTATTGCAGCGCAAGACCGTTTTAAGGAAAAGCGGCAAGATTCTCTTATTTTCCCGGGTTTTCCCAGGGATGGCAAGATGCTGCCCTACGCGCTTCAGTTTCAGAAGCGGCAACTGAGCCTGTTTGCGCGCCTGTTCAGTTTGCTTTCGTTTTAGAAGTCCACATTGGTGAAATCATCTCCATCGTCAAGCATGACGTGCGACTCCTCGTTGATTTTCTGCATCGCCAGCGTTAGCCGCTGCATGAACAGCTCGCGGTCTTCGTCCTCAAACGCCTCCGCCATCAGCGCCGCAAAATGCATGATGATCGCATCCGCTTTCCCGCAAACCTGCCGGCCATACGGCGTCGTTTTTAAATGCAGGCTGCGGCGATCCTTCTGTTCGATCTCCCGCTCGACAAAATCATTGCGCACAAAATAACTGATAATTTTGGTGACGTTCGATTTCGACATCCGGAAGACTGCAGCCAGCTCGCCCGGTTTTACGCCTTCATGTTTTCGGATATACTCCAGCACCTTTAAATAATGAGGATTGATCCAGTTTGCGATCTGTTGATCGATTGACTGCGTATACGTCGTACATAACGCAGAAAGCAGCACGTAATATTGTCTCTCTTTCGCTTCCATCCGCAGCCCCCTTTCGTCTTTCTCATTGTACCGCACATCCGAAGAAAGGAAAATCCCTCTTGTGAGAATCCGCAGAATTTTCGTGATTTTTCACTTGTGCTGGCGGCTGAATTCGCTGTTCGAACTTCAGATTAACGTGGATAAACGATCTGATTGCGGCCTCTGGCCTTTGCCTGATACAGCGCTTTATCCGCTTGTTGATAGAGCGTCTCAAACAGGCAGCCCGCTTTGGCATAAGCACAGCCGGCGCTGACGCTCAGCCGGTCGGTCGCCGACAGCCGAATGTCCTGAACCCGCCGCCGCAGCTCTTCACAGCGGATTCGCACATTCTCCGCCTCACTCTGGCGAATGTAGACGAGAAACTCATCACCGCCCGGCCGGCCGACAATTTCGCCGCTGAACACTTCCTGTAAAAGTTGGGCCACCTGCCCCAGCACCTGATCCCCTGCCCAATGACCATAATTGTCGTTGACTTCCTTGAAATGATCAATATCCAGAAGAATTAAAGCACCGGTCTGTTCCGACCGCAAAACCGCCAGTTCCGCTTCCACCTGTTTGCGCGAGGCCTCAGCGTTGAGAATATGCGTCAGACTGTCGCGCTCTGCTTTTAAGCGCAGCCGTTCTTTCTCTTTAACCTGTTCGTCGATGTTGTTCAGCCGCCCGATCACATAGACGCAGCGCCCACTCGCATCCGTGATCGTCTGCATCGCGATGCGGAACCAGTGCGGCTGTTGCTGAGGATCACTCAGCGCAAGATCCCTTATCGTCTTTCCGCCGCTTTCCGTTTCCAGCAGCCGCGCAACTTCCTGCCTGATCTTCGCGTAACGGAAGTCCGTGTGCGGCAGCTCGCGCATCTGTGCTGATTCTCCCGCAGCTTTCGCAGCCGGATCAAAAATCATCAGCTTCCGGGTTTTGATATCAAATTCAAAGAACAGGTCGTTGACCAGCTGGAATACCTGAAGATGTTTTTCCAACTCCAGCGAAATCTCACGATTCATTTTCGAGCGCTGATGGCCGGCATACGCCAGCACAAGGATGATCAGCAAGCCGACCGCGCTGATCAACGTCACCGCCGTCAACGAATTCTCACGGATAAAATCCGTCAACGTCATCGTGTGATGGAAAACTGTATTCTTATAAATCAGCGACTGTGTTTCCTCATCGCTGGTCGACAGAATCACTTTGTTCAAAAGGGTCAGCAGCTCCTGATTGCCGCGGTTGGCGACGCCGAAACAGATCTCGTGCGTCTGCGCGGTCAAAGGGATCAGCCGCAGGTTGTTATATTTGGGCTGATTCAGATAATACTGCGCCGCATAGCCGTCGGCGATCGTGTAATCGGCCTGACCCTCATATACACTTTCCACGCAATCCTGCATCGAAGCGCAGACATGCGTCAGCGCCGTGTCTTCCCCATCAACCAATCCGCTGTTTTCGCTGAGAGCCATGACCTTGCCGCTCAAATTGGTTTCGTCAATGCGTTTGTTCAAAACCGCGACAAATTGGGAATTCAGATAGACCCGCGTCATTCCGAGGTTTCGCTTCTGGGCCAGATCATAGTCATAAGTCATCCCGGCGATCATTTCCACTTCGCCCGCAGCCGCCATTTGATCCAGCTGCGCCGTCGAGTCTGCCGGAACAAATTCAAACGTCAGGCCGGTCTTTTCGCTGATTGAGCGCAGATAATCCACGGCAATCCCGGCCGGCTGGCCCTGATCCTCAAATTCCAGCGGCGGATAATCACGCAGATAGCCCACGCGCACGCTCTGCGTCTTATCAATATACGCTTTCTCACTGTCCGAGAGCACAAGCCGGTTGGTTAAATTCCCGAAATACTTTTCTTCCAGCCGCGTGGAAAAGTAGGGATCCGACTGTTCAATGTTCTGCAAAGCATAGTTCAGTTCCTTGATCAGACCGCTGGTGTCCTTTTTGGAAGCGATGAAATAATACGGTTTGGGGGCAAAACGGGCGATTGTCCGCAGTCCTTCGACCCGGTCAGCGCTTGTTTTCAGCACCGCGTCCGCAGCTTTGTTTTGCAGCAGCTCCAGAACATTCTGATCATCGTTATAATAAACCAGCCGGGGATTGATCTTATTGATTTCACAGAATTCAAGAAATTCGTTCTTCCGGGCAACCGAATTTTCATGAATGGCGACCGTCAGATCCTGATCGATCCGCGAATCAATCACGATATCCCGCGTATCTTCCGCCGACACCTGCAGCACCGTTTCCACCATGCCGTAGCTGTATGCCGAGTAGTCATACTTTGCTTTCATGGATTCCGAGTACATCATCCCGCCCATTAAGTCGATCGTGCCCTCCGCCACCTGATCCATCAAAGCCAGAAGATCGTCGTCACTGTTGGAGCCGATGACAAATTCATATTCCCATCCGGTATACTGTGCGATTTCCTGTAAATATTCGTAGGTGTAGCCGCTCATTTTGCCATTTTCATCAATTTGCGTCAAACCAGACTGAAGCGGATAGGCAATCCGGACAACACGTTTTTTCTGAGCCTGCACGGCAGGAAAATCCCACATAAAAAAGAGCAGAAAAATCATTCCGATTTTTCCCCAGAAGGATGCTTGTTTTTTCCTCGTAATGCCCGCTGATTTCATTCCTTCACTCCTTGCCGCTGATCTTCGCAGATGATTTAAGATCCAATTTTATTCGCCGCCGATCAGGCTTTGTTCGCCTGTTTTCGCAGTTATAATTATTTATTCTCAATAACTTTTAGTATATCAAATATTTTGCGTTCCGGCAATCTGAGCCGAGAAATCCAGAGCTGGATTTAAGTAAAAACAATATGAATTCAGTACATAAAGACACATCCTGCTTTTTGAGCCGCCTCTGGTGATTCGCGGATGCGGCTGTTCCTCAGCCGCCTTCCTTTTTTCCAGCCGATCAGAATTTATTGGAAGACAGCCTCGCTTGGCGCTGGATCTTCCACTTTGGCATAAGATGCAACCCGCGCAGAAGAAAGCCGTTCTTATAACACCCGGCAATTTCTTTTCAAGCTCTGTTTTTTATACAGTGATCTGTTACTCGTTCTCCCCCTGGCGGCTCATGAATTTCTCTCACGTTGATCCCGCTTGAGCAGATCGGGAAGCTTCATAATTTAAGATAGGGTGCTCTGGATTTTATTGGTATAATAAAGTCAGAATCAAAAAGATTTCCGCTCTCCCGTTGGAAATTCAAGCGAAAGGAGACTTATGAAAAACAGATTACGCCGCTTTATGACGCTATGCTTCTCCCTTGCCTTGTTTGGGGCAAGCGCCGCCAGTTCTCAAAGAATACTGGCTGAAACCCCGACAGAACCGGATCGGACGATGGGCGCCGTCTTCGACACCCCTTACCGCCATACTCTGCAGTCGGATTATGCGGCGATCCGCCAATCCGATCTCAGCGAGTGGACGGACACCGTCTGGCAAAACGATGTGCTGGACGCTAAAGTCACGGTCTGGGCAGGCAGTCAGCCGCTGGAGCAGGTGGAAATCCGCTGCGATGATTTCAGCAGCGGCAATCACCGCATCAGCGCGGAAAATGTTGATATCCGCTGGCTGTGGGAAACGCTCGCCAATATCGGCAGTGGGGATCCGGAAGCCCCCATCATCGCTTATCCTGACGTGATCCATCAAGGCGGACCCACGTCGATCGAAGCTCAGCAGCTCAAATCCGCCTGGATCTCGCTGACGATTCCCAGGGACACTGCCCCTGGCGTCTATACCGGGACGCTGAATGTCACTTCCGCCAATCATTCTCCCGTTCAGCTGACGCTGACTTTTGAAGTTCTCGATCTGACCGCGCCGGACCCGCAGGCAGGAGCGACGCAGGTTGAACTGTGGCAGCATCCCTACACAACCGCCCGCTATTATGGGGTAACGCCGTTTAGCGACGCACATAAAAATTACCTGCTTGATCAGCTGCGGGAATATGCGCAGATGGGCGGGCGCGGCGTGATTGCCACGATAGTGGAAGAAGCCTGGAACCACCAGTCCTATGACAGTGATCCGTCGATGATTCACTGGACCCAAACTGCGGATGGAACTTTCAGTTTCGATTATACCGATTTTGATCAGTGGATCGAACTGGCCATTGAGGCAGGCGTCCTCGATCCGCAGACCGGCCGGGGACAGATCAAAGCTTACAGCATCGCTCCCTGGGGCAACATTGTCACTGTTGTTGACGAAGCAAGCGGCACTTCCCGACGGCTGACGCTGACGCCCGGCAGCGATGACTGGCAGGCAGCCTGGACGGCGTTTCTGGAAGATTTCCTGCGGCACACGGTGGAAAAGGGTTGGTTTGATCTCACGTATATTTCGATGGACGAGCGGGAAATGGAAGTCCTGCAGCCCTGCGTCGAGCTGATAAAAGGGATCCGCAGCGAGGCTGGGAAATCCTTTAAAATCGCCTCGGCGATGAATTATTCCGACCTGGACGATGATGCGTTTCTGGATCGGATTGACGATATTTCCGTCAGTTTGATCAACGTCAAGGACAAGTCGGACGCGATGCGGAAGCTGGCCTTGCATCGTCAGGAACAGGGCTTGTTAACAACGCTCTACACCTGTACCGGACAATATCCCAGCGCCTACACAATCTCCGATATGGCCGACACCGCCTGGACGATGTGGTACACCATGAAGCAGGGAACCGACGGCTTCTTAAGGTGGTCATGGGACGGCTGGGTTGAGGATCCGCTGACCGATGTATCCTACCGCACATTTGAGCCGGGAGATCCGTGGTTGATTTATCCTGCGGAACGGGATTCAGTTGGCGATCATTTTTACGAATCGCCGCGGTATAAAATGTTGAAGCAGGGCATTCGGGATATCAACAAAGCCAAACTACTTCAAAGCTTATCTGCGGAATCCGAAGCAGCCGTGGATCAGTTAGTTCAGTCGCTGAAACGGCCGAAGATGAAAATCGACCGCTATGGCAGCGCAACCTATGCTCGAAATTCTGATCGTGAGCTTGTCCAGAGCGAAGTGCTGCGAATGCGGAAAGGGATTGATGAGATCGCGAAGTCGTATCTGCAAGCGCTGGTTGTTCCGATTACCGGCATGGAATGCGGAGCGTCAATCATCCTGCGAGTTGGGAAAACCAGCGAAATTGCCATCGAACCGCTTCCGTACAACGCCAATCCGGTGACCTGGCGATACCACAGCAACGACGAGACGATCGCCACCGTCGATGAAACCGGATTGATCAGCGCAAAGAACCCGGGAACCACAACAATTCTTGTGCAATGTGAGGAAAATGATCAGATCGAGAAAGAGATCTCGCTCATTGTCCTCGATCCTTCGCAGGCTCCCCGCAAACGGACGTCGGTTTCCGCCGATCTGAAACTGCGGATACAGAAAATCCTTCAGGCCGCCGCAGCGGCAGAGAGCCATCCTTAATCGCATGGAAAACAAGAGGCTGGAACGCTTTGATTTTGATCTTTTGCGTTCCAGCCTCAATTTCAGTTATAGCCTGTCTGGCATCAATCCACACTCTTCATAATTCTGCACACACAAACGATAGGAAAGATGGGGAAAACTTCTTCCGATTTTCAAATTTCCCATAATAATCTCCAATCCGTTTCACTATCCCCCATTTGGAAAGCGGCAGCTGTATAAAAAGCAAGGTAAAAGGCGGTTTCATCGGCTAACTCATAAAACACCAGCGCAAACATGTGAATTGAGAAATTTAATTCAAAAATAGATCAAACAAATCCCTGATCGACGAGCTGGTTGAGATGGGTATCAGGGTAGTCCTTATTCTGCATTCTCCGATGGGATTGGATTTGAAGCTGAGAAGGCAGAGTGATCATTAAAATTACAATCACGTAAATAAAGTAAAATGAAACCACAGAGGTTGCTTCCATAAATTCAGCTTTGGATGAAACTGGCTCTTACTTATAAAAAGTTTTGATGTCTTTCCCGGCATCTTTGTGATTTTGAGCGGAAGAACAAAATGGCCATGGAAATTTCCAAACAGTTATCCAGTCGATATGTTTGTTTCTATCTCATAAAGATTAGTTAAATTAACGATGATTTCAAAAGATTTCTTTGTAATCGTTACCCTTGGTTCATCACAACCTAATTGCATCAATAATTTTCTGACGATATATAACCCTTGACCTGAATTACCATTACTTCTAGAAAAATCCCCTGAATAAAAACGATCAAAAATCTGTAAAGAATCCAGACTGGAATCTTCTTTGATCGAGTTTTGGATACTGATAATCAGCTGTTCATCGTTGAAAATTAAATTTATGTTCAGATTCCCAGCAGTTGAATGAACAGCGTTAACAATGAGATTTTGAAAAACTCGTGTTAGCGCCATTTTATCGGAAGCGATGAAAATTTCTTCTTCTATTCAATGAATTTCTGGAGTTATCTTAACTTTCCAGAAAATCAGTTAATATTTGACAAATTGCTTTGTCATCTTCTGCGATCAATATACGACTCATCTTTTTTGACCTCCGATTATTTAAAACATAACGTTTAAGCAGGTGCTAATTTCGATGACAATGAAGTCCTTTCTGATCAAATGCAGCCTTTATTGAAAGATTTTATTTGTTGCTTCGACTCTTTCCAACCCTAACAGCTTAAATATGAAGCTAACAACAAAGAATAGATTGCCGATACCCGCTTTAATGGCCGTCCATCTCCTGTTCATCTATGATCCGCAAACTCTATTTTCCTGATCAACTTCTATTTTTAAGTTTACTTCATTTCTAATCTTATTTATAAACAACGATCCCTATTCAACGAAGAACTGGCAGCCCTATCCTCAGCGTGCCTCACACAGGCTCTTTATAAGCTCCTTTATTTACAAAAAAGGGATGCGCTACTTTCAGCGATATCCCAATAATCTCATTAACATGTATTTAAGGAAATTATTAAGATATCCTCATTATTAAAGTATCTCTGGAATCGCGTGTTTGATCTAAACTTGTGATTTATCTAATTAAAGAATATAATTAATATAGAGGTGAAAAAATATGTTGAATAGACAAGATTTTTTTAGGACCTATTGGAATTATTATTTAATGCTAGAAAAAAGATTTAGTACAACTTTGGATTATGTTGATTTATCTGAATCTAATTATCAAACTTTTTCTAACGAATACGCATCACTTATTTTAACTATTGGTTCAGAATTAGATAATTTCTTTAAAGAATACTGTAACATTAATCGTGATCATGGAAACATGAAAGAATATATAAGATATCTACAACAAACAGATCCTAATATAAAAGACGAAATTATACATACAAAGGAAAGATATATTGATATATGTCCATTTAGCACTATAAATGAAAGTCAACAATTATCGTGGTGGTATGCTTATACAAGTATTAAACACAATAGAACAGAATCATTTCAGAAAGCATCTCTTGAGAATTGCTTAAATATTTTAGCAGCTTTATATTTATTAGAAAACAATATGTTATTAAAGATTGCTAAAGAAACAAATGAACTTGATATTCCAAATTATCCTTCTATTTTGTTCTATACAAATAAACAAACAAAATACACTAGCATGTCTGAAGTAGTATTCAAAGAAATACAAACTTATCAATAATAAATAATACTTCTGTAACTATATTCAAAATCAAATTATTAAGATAGTAATAGCTAATATTTGTTTGAAAATCAGAGAGGAATAGGAAATATGTTAAAACGAGTTCTTTGGATACTACTGTTAATTTTATTAACAGGATGTGAAAAGCCTGTTGAAATACACCCCTCTATTTCAGCTAAACCTAGTATTACTCCTATGCCCTCTATTTCTGATAAAACTCCATATGATTTCCCAAAGGGTGATATCATTTTTAAAGACATACTTCCCAATACTGTTGTGGCGCTTACTTTGCGGCAAAGTGATATTGGATCACATGTCTTTGTGACCCTTAATAAGCAAGCGGCAAAGCAATTTTTAGAGTTAATTCAAAATCATAAAATGAGTACGGATTATGAAATTGTTCATGGTGCCGGAGGCTATAGTATTATTATGACTATTACTAATGACGAAAATGAACAATACTTTTATAAAGAAGTTACGGTTGAATGTACTATTGAAATGAAAGTAAACGGTGATTCTATTTTATATGGTTATCTTACAAGTCAAGACCCAATTATAGAATCCGCTATGAATCAGTATTTTGACGGAGTATTAGTTACATTTAAGACTGACAGCGGTGTTTTTAGCCTTGTGCCACTACTTATTGAGAATGAAAATTATACAATAACAGGAGAATATTATGATGGATGGATACCACCATATAATTTTATAAAGGATTATGACTTTATTTCAGATGGTTTTACTGCATATGAGAATGGCCAAGAAATAGAGCGTTTTCCAAAAGAAGTAGGTGAACATTATATAATCCTCGAAAATGAAATTGGGAAATATCAGCTGAAATATTTTGTACAATAAATAAGGGCACTTTAAATTATTTCGGGGTATCACATAATTGAGAACAAATTAGAAGTGGGGATTACGCCCCCAAATCAGATTGACATGGAAGATAGAAAACCCCGAGATAATGTATATATTTCCTTATTCAAGACAGGTACTTTTTTATCCTGTCTTTTTATCTGCTTATTGATCAATTCTTCTTAAATAATATGTACCACACACTCTAATTCACTATGTATGAGATATTGGTTAATGCTTGAAGTTCTTTCATTGCTTTTCTATTTATTAAGAAATATGATTGTTGCTATTATTACCGTCTTGGCATTATCTGCACCATTACCTATTACAGCCTATTCTGGCAACTAAGCTAATTTATTATGATGAGCGTTCTTTCTCCTATCAATACATGCATTCTTAAATTAGTTAATTTCCTGACAGAATACGCAAGCTCAATTTAGTAATTTAGCAAAAGGATATGGTAGTAACTATTAGAAAGACATCTCCAACTTCTTCTAACGCTTCCGAGTATCTAATATATTTTCGTTTCTGCTTCATACTTTTCCTCTAAAATTCATATTACTGTTCAGATGTTTTCCCAACATCTTCAATCAAATCTATAATTGGTTTATTTTCCTTTAAATCTATATGTTGTATTAAATAAACTTACCAACAATAGGTCTACTGAATATAGGTCAAATCGCCTACCAAAAATATTTTTTCCTTCATTTCTGATTTTTTCTGAATTATCGCTTATTTCATAGTTATGTAACATTATAATATTCATTTTATGCTTTAACTGCGCTGTTTTCCTGTATTTTTACTCTGTTTTATTAGCACATAAATTCCATTATCTTCCACTAATTTATTTTTAATAATATTGACTTAGGAGCTAACGCGTTTTGCACGTTTAGATTTAGGATCTAATGCCTCAAAACAAGTAGATTTTTTTCATTGTTTTGAATTTATTTATGAATAAGAGTGCTTAGATACCTAGTCCATGTTGATCATATCTTTGGATATCCTCGCAAAGGCTCTTTTTAAGAATCCTGCAACACAAAAAAGGGATATCGCCAAAACCCTTTTGTTAAGAACTTTTTCGCACTTTTCAGTGCCCGATATCCCAATAATCACACAAACATGTCTTTGAGTGATGATCAGAATATCAATAGCTTTTTTATTGCTTCATGAGTCATCATCCTGACTCTGCTTCCGTAAACCTCTGACAGCTCTCCCACATTTAAAATAAAAGCTAATAAATCCTTTTATACTTTATTGTTTTTTACCATTTTCCACAAATTATTTGACAGAATACGTTTGCTTAAAAATTTTTATGAGATATAAAGATTAGTTAAATTAACGATGATTTCAAATGATTCCTTCGTGATATTTACTGTTGGTTCGCCACAGCCTAATTGTATCAGTAATTTTCTGACAATATATAACCCCTGACCGGAATTGCCATTACTTCGAGAACAATCTCCCGAATAGAAACGATCAAAAATCTGTGTAGAATCCGGGCAGGAATCTCCCTTAATCGAATTTAGGATACTGACCCTCAGCTGTCCGTCGTTTAAAATTAAATTGATGTTCAGTTTCCCAGCAGTCGAATGCACTGCGTTAACCATGAGATTTTGAAAAATCCGCGTCAATGCCCATGAATCGGAAATGATGTAAATTTCTTCTTTTGTTAACTGAATTTCTGGCGTAATCTTGTTCTTTTCAAACAAAGAATAATGATCTAATAAAACATCAGTAATGAGTTTATTCAGTTCGATTTTCTCATTTTTATAAGAAAATCCTTGATCGTCTAACAATGAGATCTGATAAAAGTCATTGATCAGCTGTTCTAAACGCAGCGTTTTTGCCTGTAAAGCTTCAATATAAACCGGCCGTTTATCGTCTGCGGCCTTTTGCATCAACTCTAAATAGCCTCGGATGGAAGTCAGCGGCGTCCGCAGATCATGAGATAAACAAGTAATATTCTCTTTTTGCTTTTCCTCTTTTCTCTGTACCTGACCCAAACTCACTCTTTCACTTTCTACAATTTTATTGATCATTTCTGTCATTTTTTCCAGATCTTTATCCATCAAGGTTATCGTTATATATTTTTGTGTTTCTCCGCTTAGAATCTCCTGCAGCTGCGTACTTATTTCACGAATCTGTTTTTTCCAGCAGCTGTATTCAAAGCCCAAAGCGATCAAGATTGATAGAAGAAACGCGAAGATAAATATCACGGCCATGGTTTCGTCTCTACTTAATTTCTTTTCTGTTAACGAGAATACAGCCGACGATCAGCAGCAGCGTGCTGCCTGCTAAATACCATGGCAGATAACCAATGATTCTCACGATGTTGGACGAGCAGATATTCATCCAGTAAAACATCGGGTTTGTATAAACGTAATATCGTAATAAAGGAAATAAGGTTTCCATACTCGCCCAGGACATCAAGTACACACATGCGCCGCTGAAGATATAAATGCAGCTGACACCGGTTACGATACTCATATTGGAAACTAAAACGCATAACAAGAGTATCAAACAATTCATGGCCAGAACAACAAGTCCGTTAATCGCCGTCCACTGGACGAGCTGTATGATTTCCGATATACTCATCAGGTATCCCGATTGGATTGTTTCCAGAACAAAAAAGCTAAAGATAAAACCGAAATACATCAAAATCGAAACAGACAGAATAATTACCGTTTTTGAAAAATAGATAATACGGCGATCAATTCCATAAGCAACAGATAATTTTATCGTTCCGATTTCATATTCTTTATTAAAAAAAGTAGCCGTAAATAAGACGTTGACCAGCCAGAAAAAAGCAGTATAGCCCAGACAGGATTGCGCCACGGTTTCAAAAGTAGGTTCCGCCATGGATAAATAGCTTTTTGCCTGAAATCCAATGTCCAGCAGCATGCCTTCTCCAGACCCCATAATCGTCATTTCGCCAAAGATTAAGGATAAAAACAAAATGAGCACGCAGCCGATAATGAAACCAAGCAAGGATTTAGAATGGAGCAGCCGATATAATTCTGCATTTAAATAATTTCGCATTGTTTTTCTCCCGAGATTACTTTCATATAGTAACTCTCCAAATCTTCACCTTTGCATGTCAGCTGATATAAGGTTATATCATTTCTTCCCAGCATCGAGGAAATTAGATCCGGTTTTTCCAGATAATCATATAAACAAATCGAATGATCCGGCAGAACTCTGAAATTACTCGTATGCATTTCTACTTCTAATAATGAAGCCGCTTTGGCTGTGTCGCTCACCTTCAAAAACAAATGTTTCTGACATCGTTTTTCTAATTCTTTGGCGTCGATTTCCTGCAGTAATTTTCCATGGCTCATAATACCGTAGCAGGTCGCCAGCTGATTCAGCTCTGACAGGATATGGCTTGAAATCAAAAAGGTAATCCCACGCTCTTTATTCAGATTTTTTAACAAATTTCTAAGTTCTAAAATTCCCACGGGATCTAACCCATTGATCGGCTCATCCAGCACTAAAAATTCAGGTGTCCCTAATAACGCAATCGCTAGCGCTAGCCGCTGCCGCATTCCCAAAGAAAAATTCTTTACTTTTTTCTTTCCGGCCTGTTTCAGATTCACCAAGGCGAGGACGTGATCAAGACTTTCTTTTCCAGGGATTCCACGCTGCCGCCGCTGAACTTCCAAATTTTCCATCGCAGTCATCTCCGGGTACAAAGAAGGTCCTTCGATAATGCAGCCCATCCGCGATCGCTGCGCCGCTATGTTTTTTCCCTGACAGCCGAATAAGCATAACGTTCCCGAAGTGGGCTTGGCCAGCCCGGTTAATAAGCGGATCAACGTCGTTTTGCCAGCGCCGTTTTCGCCAATCAATCCGTAAATTTCGCCCCGTTTCACGGTCATATTCACATGATCGAGAACGTTGACCTGGTTATAGCTTTTTGTGATATTTTCAGTTTGAAAAATTACTTCATTCATCTCATCATTTCCTCCGCATTTAAGTATCGCAGAGAAAGATCAAGAAGACCTTAAGATAAAGCTAAAGACTCTCTAAAGTTCAATCCTTGTTAAATCGATAGCCTAATCCCCATATCGTTTCTATCCGCCAGCCTTCTTCGCCGAGCTTTTTCCGAATATTACTGATATGTGTGTTCATGACGTCATTATCCCGGGCAAAAGCTTCATTCCATACCGCTTCATAAAGATTCTGCTTCGAGAAAACCTTATTGGGATATTTCATTAACAATTCTAAAATTTGATATTCTTTCGCCGTTAAAGAAAGAATATTATCGTGAATGGTTACTGATTTCGATTGCGTATCCAAGACTAAATCTCCGCTGACAATCCGCATTTCCGGAAGTGTTTTCTGATTTCGGATTAGACAGCGTTCAATCCGCGCTAACAATTCTTCCAAATTGAAAGGTTTTGTGACGTAGTCATCCGCACCTAATCGCAGCAATTCAACTTTTGTCAGCACCAGATCTTTCGCGGATACAATGATGATCGGAATATCAGAAAATTTCCTGATTTTACAAAGAATTTCTTCTCCGCTGACATAGGGCAGCATTAAATCTAAGATTACCAGATCAAAAGACTCCTGGTTAAAAACAGACAAGACATCCATTCCAGAAAAGCAACAAACAGTTTTATAATTATAGCTCTCCAAAAAATCAGTTAATATTTGACAAATTTCTTTATCGTCTTCTGCGATTAATATACGACTCATTTTCTGACCTCCTGTGATTTAACCCTAACGATCAAGCAGGCGTTCATTTCCAAGCAGTGAAATCGCGGCCTTGCTGAAAGCGTACTTGATTGAAAGACTTTCTTCGTTGATTTGACTCTTTTCAATCCTAACACCTTTACTCTAAATAGGACAACAAAAGAATCGAATAGATTGACCAGTATCCCCTCAATGTCCTGGATCTATATAATAACAATCCAGTTCCTCTATAATCCAGAAACCCTATTCCCCTGATTAACTTTCATCTTTAAATTCCCCTTCATTTCTAATCTCGTTTATAAATGACGGTTCGCATTCAGTCAGGAACTGGTATTCTTTTCCTCAGATATTCCAACTCCGGTTCTCTTAAGGTTTCTAATATGCAAAAAAGGGATCCGCTATTTACTGCGATATCCCAATAATCTCATTAACATGGTGGAAAAAATTTTAATACATCCGAACCTTTATCTTATCCCGTCTTACATGGCTGTTATTGCAAGCAGCCATGCAGCATATTAATATAAGGAAAAGACACAAAATAAAAAATCCCCACCCTCCGGCATTGGAAGGTGGGGTGTTTGCTATTTAAGAGGCAGCTGTTTGACTTTTTCCAGTGCTGTTTTGACTGTGCCATTACCGCCGAGCGCTTTATAAGGCTTGTTGAGCTCCTCAAGCTCCTCGAGGTCGTCGGTGGTCACGTATCCACGCTGGATGATGTAGGTACACTTTTGTATAAGCCTATCGTGGAGCACGGCTTGGACACCAAACTTCATATTTTGGTTATCAGCCAATACTTTTTTAAAATTTTTTTGGATCGTCTTATAGAGCATTGCGAGGATGCCAACGATACAAGTCCAGCCAAGCTCCATGATGTGCGTAGAGATAAACTCAAGCATTAGGCTTACTCCTTATCAGACTTATCCTGCTTGGCAAAATAAAAGGTTACGATCATCGTAACCAATGGCACAAACTGCTCCGCAGATACCATCTTACCAAAAAAGCCGGCTACCATTGCGGCCACCATGATGATGGAGATGATCGATTTCAGATCGACCAGCTTTGAGATGCGTTTTTTGATGTCTTCCATGTTTTAGTTTCCTCCTCCTAGTCCTTCAGGACTTCAATTCCATAAGTAACTGCGCAATCATGCTCAATCCGGCATCCCCGCGCGTCCTGCCATTCTGGAGCAAAGTAGGCGCAATCTGCATCCGCAAGCATCCAGAGTGACTTGGAAAGGTACTGTAACGGTTTTGAGCACTCCCCAAAATCATCAAAGTAAGTGTCCAGGACCTCATGATCGCCTATAGACGCCTGGATTTCTTCGATAATTCGATTTCGTTCCGTGAGGATTTCGTCTTCTGTTTTTCCTCTCATCGGCTGACTGATAAATACTTTTTTCATAAGTTTAGTCCTCCTACTCAAAATAATCTTTATCAAAAGCAAACCACAGGCCGTCCCCAGTCAAGCACCACGGCTCTGCAGCGGACGTATATTGGTTTTTACCTTTATTCTGAATATCAACCACCTTGACGTTTTCGCCCGGCTGTAAATAGCTTACGATTGCTCCTGATGGCGCTGATGACCTCAGCGGATACCCTTTTGAGGTGCTGGCTTTAGTGCATTTAAAGACCATCGTCTGGCCTGTTGGGATTACAGGCACATCTGGATCCGGATCTGGCTGTGCATCGATCTTG
>NZ_JADNEM010000038.1:0-25607 GCF_015552275.1 Holdemania sp. 1001302B_160321_E10
TGAGTCCCATTTCTGGAACTCATCTGCGTCTTTCTTGTTTCGGTTTTTCTCTCACCAACACTATTTTTGAAAGAGCCGTTTTTAGAAAAACACGGGAAACTCTCTTTATTTATCGTCGATCCGGACCGGCTTGATGTGCCAGATTTCATCGGCGTACTGCTGGATCGTGCGGTCAGAACTGAAATAGCCTGACTTCGCAATGTTGATCAGGCAGGACTTCGCCCACTGACCACGGTCGCCATAGCGCCGCTGAATCTCTTCATGCGCTCTGACATAGCTGTCAAAATCCGCCAGAAGCAGATATTCGTCGTTCTTATACATCAGCTCGTCGAAAATCAGCTTAAACTCGTCATGATCCGCGGCCCAGGTGCCGTCGACCAGCGAATCAATCGCTTTCTTCAGCCGTTCGTCGCCGTTGTAATAATCCCAGGCGTTGTAGTTCTTCTTCAGTTCCGTCACCTGATCGACAGTTAAGCCGAAGATCACGTCGTTCTCACGGCCGACGCGTTCGTCGATCTCGACGTTGGCGCCGTCCAGCGTGCCCAGCGTGATCGCACCGTTCATCATGAACTTCATGTTGCCGGTGCCGCTGGCTTCCTTGCCAGCCGTAGAAATCTGTTCGGACACATCCGCCGCGTTCATCAGCACTTCGGCGATGGATACGCTGTAATTCGGGATGAATACGACTTTCAGCATCGAATTGACCGCCGGGTCGTTGTTGATCACATCGCCCAGACTGTTGATCAGCTTGATGACCTTCTTGGCGAAATAATAGGCCGGAGCCGCCTTGGCCGCGAAGATGAACGTCGTCGGCGTGATCGTAAACGACGGGTCTTCCTTCATCCGCTGATAGAGGTAGATGATGTGCAGGGCATTGAGCAGCTGCCGCTTGTAAGCATGCAGACGCTTGGCCTGAACGTCAAAAATGGAATTCGGGTCGATCTCGACACCGCAGCGGTCTTTGACCAGCTTCGCCAGGATTTCCTTGCGCTGGCGCTTGATGTCCAGAAACTGATTCTGAATCGCCGGATCGTCGACATACTCCATCAGCTTTTCAATTTCGTTGAGATCATACTCATAGCCCTCGCCGATCAGCTCGTCGAGCATTTTCCGCAGCTGCGGGTTGGAGTACAACAGCCAGCGGCGGTGCGTGATGCCGTTGGTCTTGTTATTGAACTTATCCGGATACAGCCGGACAAAATCGTGGAACAGGTCGTTGATCAAAATGTCGGTGTGCAGCTGGGCGACGCCGTTGACGCTGTGCGAGCCGACGACGGCCAGAGACGCCATGTGAACCTGATCGTCTTTTAAAATCGCGACGCGATAGGCGATATCGCGTTCATACGGGAATTTCTCCGCGACTTCCTTCAAGAAGCGGCGGTTGATTTCCTCAATGATCATATAAATTCTTGGAAGCAGCCGCTGAACGAAAGCGATCGGCCATTTCTCCAGGGCTTCCGACAAGATCGTATGGTTGGTGTAGGCCATGACGGAGTTTGTGATCGCCCACGCATGATCCCAATCATAGTGATACTCGTCCATCAAAACGCGCATCAGTTCCGGAATCGCCAGTACCGGATGCGTATCGTTGAGCTGGATTGCGATCTTTTCGCCGAGGTTGTCAAGCGTCGGATAGACGCGCAGATGCGAGCGGATGATCGACTTCACACCGGCCGAAACAAAGAAATACTGCTGCTTCAGACGCAGGATCTTGCCATCGTCGGTCGAATCGTCCGGATAGACGTTCAGACAGATTTCCTGCAGCTCCTGTAAGTATAACCGGAAATCCTTATTGGTCGGGATGATGTCGGAGGCTTCTGCTGACCATAAGCGCAGCGTGTTGGTTTCCTTGGTGCCATGACCGACCACCGGCATATCATACGGCACGGCGCGGATGTGTTCCGCGTCGACATGATCGAAAATCAGTTCGCCGTTTTCATCCTTGCGCATTTCGACATGACCCCAGAACTTCACGTCGACCGCGCTCTTCGGTTTGCGGACTTCCCAGACGTTGCCCAGTTTCAGCCACTGATCCGGAACCTCCACCTGATAGCCGTTTTCAATCTTCTGGCGGAATAATCCGTATTGATAGCGAATGCAGTTGCCGTTGCCCGGCAGCTGCAGCGACGCCAGCGAGTCCAGAAAGCAGGCAGCCAGGCGGCCCAGACCGCCGTTGCCAAGACCCGCGTCAGATTCCAGGTCTTCCAGCTCGTTGATGTCGATGTCCAGATCCTGCAAGCCGTCGCGGACAAGTTCATAAATGCCCAGATTCATTAAATTATTGGTTAAAAGCCGGCCGATCAAGAACTCCATCGAGAAGTAATACATCTGCTTAGCCTGATCCGCAGCGATCTTCTCTTTGGTTTCTTTCCAATGGATGCCCGCAAAATCACGAACCATCCCGCCCAGCACCATAAATCGTTCTGTCGGATGGGACTGTTCGACAGATCGTCCGTAATTTTCCTCGATCCGTTTGGTGAATTCTTCTACGAATTCCTGTTTGTTATTGAACATAAAATTCCTCCCGCGTGTATTTTACCAGTTTTTCCCTAAAACGCAATCGCTTCCTGTTAATAAAAGCGGTTACTTCCTCATTTTTACCTGAATCAGCGTTACTATTCGTTTTTTTCCTTAATCCTGATTCTGGTTTATTCAAATCTTTTCTCAAATTTATATGGCTGCTCCCCGGCTTTATCCCTGTCTTCATGCCGCTGACGATCCCATCTTTCCGGCAAAGGGAAGCAAAAATAAATGACCATTTTTCAACAAAATCGCCCCTGCAGCGAATTCCCCAATACGTGTGTGCTGCAGGGGCGATGCGTCGTTCCCTATTCGGCTTTCTTTCGGACGGTTGTTTTCTTCTTTTTCGGCGCCGCTTTACCAGCGTCCGCCGGCGTCGATTTTTCCATCTCCGTTTCCGGCTTTGCCGCTTCGCTCTTCTCCGCTTTCTTCGCGGCTTTTTTCTTCGCGCTTTTCTTACAGATTAACAGGATGCCCGCAAACGGCGCGACGCGGATATCCAGCGATTGTTCAAAGTGATGCGCCGGTACGGTTTCCGTCGCCACCGGCTTGAAGTTGCACATATTGCAGCCTTCGTAGATATCCTTTTCGGTATTGATCAGCTCGCTGTAAGTGCCGGCCTGCGGTACGCCGATTCGGAAATGCTCATAGGAAGCCGGCGTCATGTTGAGGACGACGACCATGATATTCTGTTCATCTTCCCGATAATAGCTGTATACGCTCTGATCGCCGTTATCCGCGTCGATCCAGCGGAAATACTGGTAATCATAATCATAGCGGCTCAGCGCCCGGTGATGGGAATAGATCCGGCTGATATCCTGGAAATACCGCGCAAACGCCGCATGGCGGGAATACCCCAGCAGAAACCAGTCCATCTCGCGGGCTTCGTCCCATTCGCGGAACATGCCGATCTCATTGCCCATGAAGTTCAGCTTCTTGCCCGGATGAGTGAACTGATAGAGATAGAGGTTTTTGGCCTGCGCGAATTTCTGATCGTAGCTGCCCCACATCTTGTCGACGATCGTATGCTTGCCATGGACGACCTCGTCGTGGCTTAACGGCAGGATAAACCGTTCGGAATAGAAGTAGGCCATTGAGAAGGTCAGCTCGTTGTGATGGTATTTACGGTAGATCGGATCGCGGCCGTAATATTTGAGGGTATCGTTCATCCAGCCCAGATCCCACTTATAATCAAAACCCAGCCCCAGCTCGAGCGTCGATTTGGTAACCTTCGGATAATCCGAGGAATCCTCCGCGATCAACATGACCTCCGGATATTTCTTCGACAAATAATAGTTCTGCCGGCGGATAAACGCAAGCGCGCCTTCGTTGGTGCCGCGGTTCTTGTTTCCGCCCCAGTAAATGATGTTGCTGACGGCGTCGATGCGGATGCCGTCGATGTGATACAGATCGCACCAGAACGACGCGGACGACATCAAGAAACTGCGGACTTCCTCTTTCCACAGGTCGAAATTCATCGTTCCCCATTCGCTGTGCGCATCGTTGACATTCGGATATTCATACAGCGCTTCGCCGTCGAAATAACGCAGTCCATGACTGTCCTTGACAAAATGCACCGGAACCATGTCGAGGATGACGCCGATGTGCTGGCGGTGGCATTCGTTGATGAATTCCATTAAATCCTTGCATTGCCCATAGCGGGAAGTACAGCTGAAATAACCGCTGGCCTGATAGCCCCAGCTGCCATCAAACGGATGTTCGTTCAGCGGCATCAGCTCAATGTGCGTAAAACCATGTTCCTTGACGTAGGGAATCAGCTCCTTCGTCAGCTCGCGGTAGCTTAACCAGTACGGACCGTTCTTTTTCCAGCTGCCGGCGTGAACCTCATAGATGTTTAATGGTTCCGAGAAATTCTTGGAGCGCTCGCCCAGCCAGATCTGATCTTTCCATTGGAAGCCTTTCAGATTGACGATGACCGAAGCGCTGTTCGGACGCATCTCGCTGTAGAAAGCATACGGATCGGACTTGTCGAAAACGTTGCCGGCTGAATCCTCGATCCGGTATTTATACAACTGCCCTTCTTTTAAATCCGGGATGAACAGGCTCCAGATCCCCTGATCTTCCGGCAGCCGCTCCATGTTTGCGTTCTCGCCGTTCCAGTCGTTAAAATCACCGACGACCTGGATGCTGCGCGCATGCGGCGCATAGACCGTAAACCGCACGCCGTTAACTCGTTCATACGTGAAATGAGCGCCGAAAAGCTCGTAAGCGTCAATGCAGTGCCCCTGATGAAAGCTTTCAATGAGTGTTGTCTGATTCATGGATTTCCTCCTGTTTCTCTCTCTTTTCTTTTATGCCGAAAACCGCTGAACATGTCTATTCCTTCCAGCGTTTTTTTCAGCATCATGATCTTCGTTCCTCCAGATCTCAATTAAAAAGAGAGCGGCTTTCGCCTGTGTTTTACCTACTATCATATTACAACATTGAGCCGGACAGTTCAATCTTTTCTTGTCGTCTTTTGAAAGCCCTTTCTTATTTCAAAGTCCCGCTTTTCTTTGACTTCGCAGTGTTTACCGCTTATGGAAAATTCCGGTAAATGATTACCTTCTCATTGAAATCAGGCTGATCACCCACTTCGCAGTTTCTTTTTTGTCCGTCAGGATTTTTTTATGGCCTTCCCCAATTCTTCCGCTTCCCGCGCCCGGCGCAGCATCGCCGCTTTTTCCGTCCGGCCCATGAGCGCATAACAACGTTCCCATTGCCGCAAAGAGTGCAGCGGTATCCGCTGGCCGCCCAGCATGATTTGTCCCTCGATTTCCTCACTTTGCAGCGGAAATGAAACGATCTGGCCTTCATGTTCGATTCCCAGATTACCGATCACATCAATCTCCACGCCGCTGATCGTAAATTCCATGAAGCACTGCGTATGAAACTGCGGCGACGGCAGCTGAGGATGCCGGATTCCAAGCGGGCTGAACAACCGCGCAACCTGTTCGCACGCATATTCGTCGATCATCAGATCAAGATCGTGAAAGTCGCAAACCAAACCATTGAAGTACAGCAGCAGCGATCCGCCGACGGCCCACAGGATCTGATTCTCGTTCAATAACGTCGCCAGCTGAATCAGAACCTGAAGTTTTTCTTCCATTTTTTTCTCCATTGTTCAATTCTCCTTTATTCCATGCGCAGGTACAGTTTGCGGAAAAATGCCGGATAAATCCGCCGATAGAGATCTGTAATCCGTCGGCGCACCTGTGTATCATCCAGCACGGCCGCCAGATCCAGCGTCAGCACAGCGTAATCAACATGGTAGAGATGCAGCTGAATTCCACTTATTCGCGCCCCGGCGCGCTGGTAAAACGCAATCCGTTTCCGCGCTTGTTCCGTGACTGCGGCTTCCGCTTCAATAACGATCATTTCCCGATCGGCAAACATCGTTTTCAACTCGTTGAGAAAGCAGGTTCCCAAGCCCTGTCCGCGGTTGTGGTCAAATATCGCGAAATAATCCAGCAGCAGACAGCGCTGCCGCTCGTCCTGTTGCAGCACGGCATAACCGATCAGCTGATCTTGTTTGTAATAACCGAGGCACAGCGCGATATGTTTCCGCTTCTGCGATAAAATCCGAGTTAACGGCTTTAATTCGTTCGGCGGGAAATCCCGCTTCATCCTTTGGCGATACACCTCGGTCATTTCAGCTTCACTTAAGGATTTGATCATAGACCCTCCTTCAATATACTTACTTCGGATTTCCGTCTTCTTTCCATGAATCCGGATAAAATAAAAGAGGCCCGCAGGCCTCAAAGCAGATGGTTTTGATTAAAGAACGGTAACGTTGACTGCGCGTGTCTTGCCGCTTCTTTCGTCGTTTTCAACGTCGTAAGAAACCTTCTGTCCTTCTTCCAGGGACTTGTAGCCGCTGCCGTTGATGCCAGAGAAATGAACGAAGATATCACCCTGTCCGTTGTCGTCAGAGATAAATCCGTAGCCCTTCTCAGCGTTAAACCATTTTACTTTTCCAGTATTCATTATGAAATACCCTCCTTATTGAATTTAGAACTTAATGGGTCAATAAGCTAAAACGCGCTCGAAATCACCTCTTGAAGCATGATCTCACAGCGCGTTATCATATCATCCAACGGTCTAAATCTGTTAATATTATATGCTCAAACAAAAAAGTTGTCAACTACTTCCAGACCTCGTTTACACTAAAGTTGTTACTATCCATCGGAAAGGGGACAAAAAGAAAACCGGATCAGTTTAAAACTGCCGGCTGGCTCTGAGGTCATTCTGAATTCAGGATGGTCTCGAGGGTTTTCAAGGTATTCTGTTTTTGTTTTATTGCGGTATGAGGACGGCTGAGCATCGCTTCCAGACTTCTCCTTTGCCCGCATGGACATTGTGCTCTGAGGACATTGAAATATCTGTCCTGCCTGTCATTTGAGCTTTGCTCAGAAGGAATTGCAACTTCATTCCATCAAATATTCCGCGGATCATCTGGGCCGTTTCGATTAAGCAGGATTGGATTTCTCTTTTCTATTCCTCCTGGATAAGTGCTGAGCGAAAACCCGCTTTGGGTTTCAGTCCTGTCCGTTCTTTGGGTTGCGACGTTTCAGCGCCGCTGCGATCAGACCGGAGAATAACGGATGTGCCTTATTGGGACGGCTCTTGAATTCCGGATGATACTGCACCGCAACGAAATACGGATGATCTGCCAGTTCGATTGCTTCAACGAGATGGCCGTCCGGCGAGGTTCCGCTGATCCGCATTCCGTGTGCTTCAAATTCCTCGCGGTACGCGTTGTTGAACTCATAACGGTGGCGGTGACGTTCCTGGATCTGGGCGCAGCCATAGAGTGAAGCTAAGCGCGAGTGCGGCTGAATAAGGCAGGGATAGGCGCCTAAACGCATTGTGCCGCCCTTCTCAAGTTCATCCGATTGATCAGCCATGAAAGCGATGATTTTATGCGGACTGGCCGGATCAAATTCCTGGGAGTGCGCGCCGGCATAGCCCAGCGCATACCGGGCAAATTCTATCGCCGCCGTCTGCATGCCCAGACAGATCCCCAGGTAAGGAATCTGATGCTTCCGGGCGTAATGCGCCGCCATGATCTTGCCTTCGACGCCGCGGTCGCCAAAGCCGCCGGGTACCAGAATTCCATCGCAGTCCCCCAGGATCACTTCCGCACTTTCCTCCGTGACGGTTTCCGCTTCAATCCAGCGAATTTCCACCTGGGCTCCGTTGGCATAACCGCCGTGGCGCAGCGCTTCGGCCACTGACAGATAAGCATCGCGCAGCTTCACATATTTCCCGACTAAACCGATCGTCACCTGATTGCGGCTCTGACGGATCCGATCGAGCATTTGATTCCATTCGCGCAGATCGCAATCCGGACAATCCAGATGAAGCAGCTCGCACACCTTATCGGACAAATGCTGCTTTTGAAGCATGAGCGGCGCTTCGTAGAGCACCGGAACAGTGCGGTTTTCAATCACGCAGTCCGGCTGGACATTGCAGAACAGACTGATCTTTTCTTTCAGCACGGAGGGCAGCGGCTGATCGCAGCGGCAGACGATGATGTCGGGCGTGATGCCGTTGGCGCGCAGCTCGCGGACGGAATGCTGGGTCGGCTTGGATTTCAGTTCGCCGCTGCCTTCAATGTAGGGAATCAAGGTCACATGAATGAACAGACAGTTTTCCTTTTTCACCTCCAATGAAATCTGACGGATCGCCTCGATAAACGGCTGGCTTTCGATATCGCCGATTGTGCCGCCGATCTCCGTGATGACGACGTCCGCGTTGGAGGATTCGCCGACAGAATAAATAAATTTTTTGATCTCATTGGTAATGTGCGGAATCACCTGCACGGTTTCCCCCAGATATTCACCCCGGCGTTCCTTATTTAAAACGTTCCAATAGACCTTGCCGGTCGTCAGGTTGGAAAACCGGTTCAGGTCTTCGTCGATAAATCGTTCGTAATGCCCCAGATCCAGATCGGTTTCCGCCCCGTCTTCAGTGACGAACACTTCGCCATGCTGGTAAGGACTCATCGTGCCCGGATCGACATTGATATAGGGATCCAGTTTCTGGGATGCAACTTTTAATCCCCGGGATTTTAACAGACGTCCTAACGAGGCGGCGGTAATACCTTTTCCTAATCCCGATACGACGCCGCCGGTTACAAAAATATATTTCATTGCTTTGATCTCCTCACTTTTGTTCGTTCTCAGTTAAGATCTGCCGGGCCGCTTCACCGCGGCTGATCCGTAAATTCATCGCCATCTTTTCCAACGCGTGATGGGCTTCGTCTTCGTTCATGCCCGTTTCCATCAGCACCTGCTTCGCCCGCCGGATCTGTCCGCTTTGCGCTGCCAGCGCCTTCAATGCCGAACTTCGCTGAAGCAGACCCGGAGCTTCACTCGCAATTTGATTCAGCACGGGATCCAGCCGCACCGGCCGTTGGCAGAACAACACGTTATCTATTGGGGAAACAGGCTGCATTCCCGCTGCAATCCAAAATAAAAACAAGGTGTCCGGATAGCTTGCCGCCTGCTGAAGCAAACGGGACAGCGACGCCGCTTCCTGGGTTGGCAAATCGATCAGGACCAGCGAAATCGGCTGCTGCTTCAAAAGCGGAAACATTGCCGCCAAAGTGCTGACCTGCCCCATGATTTGTCCGCCGAAGCGGCGAATTAAACTCGTTAAGCGCGTCTGTGCGCTCAGCGCATTATTCACTAACAATACAGTTAACATTGAGTTTCGCCTGTCTTTCCTCTGTTAGTGTGGACAGCGGACAGCGGATATATCCCCGTCTCATCGCCGGTCCCGACATTTCTTCAGGCAATCCGCCAAAGATCAGCCGGTTAAACCGGACCTCGTGTTCCTGAACTGGATGGAAGGAAATTTGCTTATTTTTCAGCATCGGCTTCACCTCAATTTCAACAAGAAAAGGGGACATGAAAAGCTGACTTTTCATGAACCCCTTCGTTCAACGGAAGTATTATACAGGAAGGCTTTTTTCAGTTCAAGAATTTTTTTCGGAATTTATACTCCAATCCCCGGAAAGCAGACTGGAGGATTCAGATAATCTGTTTCCATCATCACCTGTAACTGTAAGAATCAACGCCTCAGGTAGGAAATCATTCTCAGGCGCTTGCTTCAAAAACCTTTTTGAGTTATAATCAACTCAAATGAATTAATAATAAAAGGAGCGATTGGCAGATGACTGAAGAGGAATTGGACTTTTTGCAGGATACGGACTCGCTGCTTTGCCGGATCCGGGATTATTTTAATGACATTGACGAGTGGTTAGTGCTTGGCGGCAATAAAGAAGAAGCATGGGATAACGGTTGGAAAGCGGGCAAAGCGGAAGGGTTGATCGAAGGCCGGCGGGCTTTATTCACAGACCTTATCCAACAGCGGATGGCGTTAACGGAAAGTGAGAAACGTCTGATCTTTCTGCTTGAAGAAGACGACATTGCCGCCTTAGTGCAAATTCTGGACAGTCTTGAAAATGGCAAAGATCTGCGAAAACGAATCGAAGCGCTCGTCAGTCGGCGGCGCTTGAATCCGCAGCCTGAGAAATCCGATCAGGAAAAGAAAGAAAGCCGGGCCGATTATTTGAGTAACACCCGGATGGCAATCGCCTGCATGCGCGCGCAGTTTGATAAAGTCGACGAGCAGCGCCGCTTGGAAAGGGCAAGCGAAGAAAGTTTCCACAAGGGTTGGGAAGCGGGTCAGCGAGCGTTGATCAAGGTTGTCCTGAGTCAGCGGATGGACCTGAGCGAACGGGATGAACATGCCGTCGATATGCTCGGTATGGATGAATTCACCTCTTTGATCGGAGTCCTCACTCGGGTTGAAGACAAAAACGAACAGCGAAAACAAGTCAAAGAACTGCTGAAAAAGAAAATCAGATCCTGACTATCGGGATCTGATTTCTTTTATTCTTCACTTATGCGACTAAATCGGCAATCGCTTTCTGTATGACTTCCGTCTTGGCTTCGGCATCCTGCGCGCTGGTTCCCTTGATGCAGTAATAGAACTTGCATTTCGGTTCAGTGCCGCTTGGACGGATCGCTATCCAGGAACCGTCGGCCAGATAGTATTTCAGCACGTTGCTTCTGGAGAAGCCCTCCAAAGCAGCGATCACGCCGTTTTCCTCGCGGGTTGCTTCCTGATAGTCTTCAATCGCGGCAACCGCAGTACCGCCGATCTGCGCCGGCTTGTCCTTGCGCAGCGTGTCCAGAATCTCTTTGATCCGTAACGCACCCTCCTGACCCTTCAACGTCAGCGAGGTCTGGCTCTCCTTGTAATAGCCCAGTTCGGCGTACAGACCGTTCAGCACGTCGACCAGCGTCTTGCCCTGAGCCTTATAGAAGCAAGCTGCTTCCGCCAGCATCAGACAAGCCTGCGGCGCGTCTTTATCGCGGACAAACGGTTTGATCAGAGAACCGTAGCTTTCCTCATACCCGAACACATAGTTCTTGGCCTGCGTCTTTTCATACTTGGCGACTTTTTCGCCGATGAATTTGAAGCCGGTCAGCGTCTTTTCCGTTTCCACACCGTATTTGGAAGCAATTTTTTCACCCAGATCGCTGGTAACGATCGTATTGAACATCACCGGATTCTGCGGCATCTTGCCTTTCGCCTGCAGCTGAGAAAGGATGTATTCGATCAAAACGGAACCACTCTGGTTGCCGCTGAGCAGCACATACTCGCCCTCATGCAGCACGCCGACGCCCATCCGGTCGGCATCCGGGTCGCAGACCAGAATGATATCGGCCTTCTTTTCTTCAGCCAGCTTTAACGCCAGCTCGTAAGCCCCCTTTTCTTCCGGGTTCGGAGTCTTGGTGCAGGAGAAATCCGGATCCGGCGTGCACTGTTCCTCAACCGGCGTGAAATGATAACCGGCGCGGGTAAAGACTTCGCGGACCGGAATGTTGGCGGTGCCATGTTCCGGTGAGAAGACGATTTCCACCAGATCGCGATTGACGTCCGGATTTAACTGAATCGAAAGCACGTTTTCATAATAAGCTTCATCGACGTCTTTGCCGATCATGTGGATCAGCTCCTGCTGCGCGGATGTGAGCTGCGGATCGATCGCCAGTTCATCCTCGACGGCGTTGACCTGATCGATGACCTGCTGGGCTAAATCCGGCACTAACTGACAGCCGGTTTCATCATACAGCTTATAACCGTTGTATTCCCGCGGATTGTGCGAAGCGGTGATCATGATGCCGCCAAAACAGTTCAGATTCCGAACAGCGAAGGACAGCTCCGGCGTTGGCCGCAGTGTTTCAAAAACATAGCTGGTAATCCCATGGCTCGCTAAGACCGCCGCGGATTCCCGTGCGAACTCGCTGGACATGTGGCGGTTATCGTAACCAATCGCCACGCCCCGGCGCATCGCTTCCTCGCCGCAGCCGACGATGTAGCGGGCAAAGCCCTCGTTCGCCTTGCGGATCGTGTGGATGTTGATGCGGTTGGTGCCCGCGCCTAACAGACCGCGCATGCCCGCCGTACCAAATTCAATATTCGTATAGAACGCATCCTGCTTTTCTTTCTCACTCATGCCCGCCAGCTCTTTTTTCAGCTGCGGGTCGATGTGCGGATGATTCAGCCACCGCTGATACAATTCTTCGATCATAGTTTTTCCTCCCTTGATGATCAATTTCGACAATGTTTGCGCTTACATAGCCCTTGGAAAAAAAAGAAGATGCCGCGCATCTTCTTATTCAATCCAACTTATGCAATTACTTTCTGTGCACGCAGAACTTCTTCGATTGTTGTGATTGCGACTTCTTCGTCTTCGCCTTCACAGGTTACCGTCACTTCGGACTGTGTCGGAATGCCCAGGGACATAACACCCATGATGGATTTCATGTTGACAGAACGTCCTTTATAAGCAACCTTCACTTCGCTCTTAAACTTGCTGGCAGCGTTGACTGCAACCGTTGCCGGACGTGCATGTAAGCCAACTGGATCAATAACCAATACAGAAATCTGTTTCATTTTGTTTTTTACCTCCTGCTCTACCTGAATTCATTTTAACTCATTTTTGAACGTGTTACAAGAAGAAAGTGAAGAAACGATAGGGCTTTCAGTCACCGCTTTCATTTGTGATAAGGTTCGTGATTTAAAATCCTGAAACTTCGATAAATTTGTTCAAGAACCAACAAACGGCACAGCTGATGGGGAAATGTCAGATCCGAAAGCTTCCAGCGCAGATCGGCCCGGGCGATCACTTCCGGACTGACGCCCAGCGAGCCGCCGATGACGAAAGCGATCTGACTGCCCTGGTAGCTGAAAATCTGCTGGATCTGCTCTGCCAGCTGCTCGGAAGTATAGGACTTGCCTTTTAAATCGAGCAGAACCACGGTTTCTTCTTTTTTCAGCTTCGCCAGAATCCGTTCGCCTTCCCTCTGCTTCACCTGCTCGTTCTGCGCTGGGGAATTGGATTGCGGCGCGGCGATGTCGTCGACTTCAACAATCTCCGTCTTACAATACGGCTGCAGCCGTTTCAGGTATTCCTGGATGCACTGCTGCATCGGTTTTTCCTTAATGCGCCCGACGGCGATCACCCGGATCATTCAATCGTCACGCTCAGCTTGACTTCCTGATTGTTGCGCAGAACGACCAGCTCAGCCGGATCGCCGATCGTTTTGCCATACAGCAGCTTGCGGAAGGTTTTATAGCTGTCCACCGGCGATCCGTCGAAACGGATCAGGATGTCGTTGACATGCACGCCGGCTTTTTCAGCCGGGCATTCCTCAGCAATCTTGGTGACCAAAAGACCTTCGGTCTGATCCAGACTGATGCCCATATAGCTTTTCTGATAGCTGGTCAGAGCGCTGACGTCCTTGCCGCTGATGCCGACAAACGGCCGGTTGACCTTGCCGCTGGCCTTCAGCTGTTCCACAATCGTCGTGACTTCGTTGATCGGAATCGCGAAGCTGATGCCCTCGGTAGAATTCCCCTGCAGCTTCATCGTCGTAATGCCGATCAGCTCGCCGTTCATATTGATCAACGGGCCGCCGCTGTTGCCGGCATTGATGGCCGCGTCGGTCTGCAGCACAAGCATGTCCCAATCGTCCGTTCCATCTTTATCCACATCCATGGAAATCGTGCGGTCTTTGGAGGAAATCACGCCGACCGTCACGCTGCCGTCGGCTTCCGCTCCCATCGAATGACCGATCGCCATGACCCATTCGCCTTTTTTGCACAGTGACGAATCGCCCAGATCAAACGCTTCAGCCCGGAAATCGGGGATCACTTTTAACAATGCCAGATCGGTATAGGGATCCGCTCCGACTAACTCCGCCGGCAGCTGTTCGCCGTTGGCAAACGATACGTGGATCGGACCTCCTGAAGCAATGACATGCTGATTGGTTATGATATACACGGCCTCGCTGGTCGTGCTGTAAATCGTTCCGCTGCCGCTGGCGATCAGATCTTCGCCAGTCTCATCCAGCACCGACACGCCGGTCACCTTCGCTTCGCTACGCTCCACGATCTTGGTGATATCCGAGGTAACGACCGAAACCGGACGCGTCGACTGCTGCGGATCCTGCGTCGGCGGTTCCTGTGACTTCTCTTTTTTTACCTGCCACAGCTCAACGGTCAGAACCAAGTTCCAGCACGCCAGCAGGGCGGTAAGCAGAATCAAGCCTTTCTTCATATCGGCATCCTCCCATGAGTATTTCATACTGTCCCGCGGCTTTCAGCACCAGATCCTTTCGGCAGGCGCATTGTTTCAAAGCGTCGGCGCTGACCTGCCGGGCCAGCTGCGGCTGGTTCGCTTCTTCGCTGAGATGCGCCAAGAAGATCGAACGAGTCCGCGGCGTGACTAAGCGCGTCAGCAGATGGGCACAGTCCTCGTTGCACAGATGGCCGCTGTCGGAAAGAATCCGCATTTTGATCGGATAGGGACGGCGGGTCTGCATCAACATTCCCACATCGTGATTGCTTTCCATCACATAATAGTCCGCATCGGCGATCAACGGCACGCATTCCTCCCGAACATATCCGGTATCGGTAATGTAAACCAGCTTTTCCTGCGCCGTTTCCAAAACGAAGCCAACGGTATTTTCAGCATCGTGGGACAGCGGCAGCGGCGTCACTCTGAGATCGCCCACCTGAAATGGCGTATAGGGCTTGATCCAGTGCTGATCCGCACGGTTTTCCAGACTGAAAGCCGCATAGGCTTCAACACCGGAAAACATCTTGAGCTGGCTTGTATGGTCGCGGTGACCATGGGTGACCAACAGTGCTTCTGTGTTCAGATAGTCTACACCGATCATGTGAAAACTGCGTGTTAAATAAGTCCTGGTCGTGCCGCAGTCGATCACGATCTGCGTGGCGGCGGTTTTTAACACAAAACAGTTACCCTTGGAACCGCTCGCCAACAGGTAAAATTCCATCGAGCCTAACATGGCAGCCACCCGTTGCACGGATTCTGACGCACGCCGTTTTTCATGATGAAGAAATGAACGTGCGGCCCGGTCGCCCGGCCGGTCATGCCGATCTGGCCGATAATCTCGCCTTTTTCGACGTTCTGTCCGACTTTGAAGAAGGCAGGTTGATTCATGTGGCCGTAATAGGTCTTATAGCCGTTATTGTGGTCAATGATCTGATAGTAGCCGTTAATCGGGCTGTAGCTGGCTTCTACGATCGTGCCGCGGTCAGCCGCATACAGATTACCATAGCGGTTATAGGAGTTCTTGATGTCGATCGCCTGATGCCCTCTGTAACAGCCCCAGCGGCAGGTAATCGACGGATTGTCAACCGGCCAGCGGAATGTACCGGTGCCATAGCCCGGGATGACCTTCGTGCCGACGCGCGTTTCTTCGCGGACCGGCTGGCGGGTGATAATCGAGGACACCAGCGTACCGCCGGTATTCTCGCCATTAATCCAGACTTCCTCATAGAACGCGTTGCGTGAACCATTTTGAGCATGCACGTCAATGACGGAGGAGCCTTCCTTCATATTCGGATCTTCCTTGTAAATCGGATCCTCCGGATAAACTTCTTCTTTGGCGACGCGCTCCTTGGTAACCTTGATCGTAATCGGAGATTGGAAATTGGTGACGTTGAGCACCATGCCCGGCTGGATCAGCTGATCGACATTGTCCAGCTGATCGCTGTTGATCGACACGACCTGCTGGGCGGACAGCCCGTTCTTCGTGCCGACGCCGTCGATCATATCGCCTTCGACAACCGTGTAGTATTTCATTTCCAGATTCGGGTCGGCCCCATAGCTTAAATAGTGCAGGATTTCCTGCTTGTCTTTCAGAATATTGGAAGATGAAGCCCGGCCATTGGTAACGGTCATTTTCTCAAGCACGTCGATGCTGACCTCGCGGGTGCCGTAGGTCTTCAGCTCCGGTGTGGATTGTCCCATCCGCACTGTATCCAGCGTCTCTTTGGACACGAAATTCAACAGGTATTGATCCCGGGCGTCATAAAAATCCTGGAGATTCTTAACGTAGATCGTCGCGTACACGTCGTTTTCATCCGAAAAGTCAATCCGGTTGGTTTCGACGGAAAACAGATCGTTTTCCTTCAAGTACGCGCAAATCGCCGCGTCGATATTCTCGTACCGGGTGTAGCTCAGCTCGTCGGTCACGATCAGATCTTCCCCCAGCTCCAGACGGGTATTGGGAAAATCATCCTCATAAACGCTGTGGTAGACTTCATCCAACAGTGCTTCGACTTTCGCGTAATCGTTGACGACGCCGACCAGTTTTCCGGCGTTATAGATTTTTTTTACCGTCTGCGGCTGAGCGGAAAGACTTACAACCTGCTGGGGAAGCAAACTTTCTTCCACCTTTCCCTGTGCCGCGACAACCTGATTCGCCCGGGAGAGGGATGGCCACAGCCCGGCGATCAGCGCGCTTAAAACCAGCGCGGCGGCAATCGGTATCCATTTTTTCATTCAATCCTCCCTTTCGGGGTCGTTACCCATTCTGATTCTCATAGTTGTAAAAGGCGTTGATGTTGCGTTCAAACGCCAGCTCGATCTGACGGGTCGGACCGTTACGATGCTTGGCGATGTTAATTTCTGTTTTTTCCGTGCCTTCCTCGCTCTTTTCCCGCTGATAGTATTCATCGCGGTATAAGAACATAACGATGTCGGCATCCTGTTCCAGGGCTCCGGATTCACGCAGGTCGGACAGCATCGGCCGCTTGTCCTCACGTTTTTCAACAGATCGGGACAGCTGCGACAAAGCGATGACCGGCACCTGCAGCTCACGCGCCAGCCCTTTGAGACCGCGGGAAATCTCCGAAACTTCCTGCTGGCGGTTATCGGGATTGCGGCCGCTGCCGGTGATCAGCTGAATGTAGTCGATCAGGATGACGGCCAGACCGTGCTCCGCCTGAAGCTTGCGGCATTTGGAATGAATCTCGGAAACCCGCACGTTCGGAGAATCGTCAATGAAGATCTTCGTCGCCTTCAAATCGGCAGCGGCTTCGTTAAGCTGGTTCCATTCGTTGTTGTTGAGAAAGCCGGTGCGCAGCTGGCCGCCCGGAACCCGGCTTTTGGCGGAAAGCATACGGGAGATCAGCTGCTCGGCAGGCATTTCCAGAGAAAAGATCGCCGCGGCCTGATGGTTGAGCTGCGCGATCTGCATTGCGACGTTTAACGCGAAGGCAGTCTTGCCCATCGAAGGTCGGGCCGCCAGGATGATCAGGTCGCCGCGCTGGAACCCGTTGGTCGTGTTGTCCAGATCGCGGTACCCCGTCGCCACGCCGGTCACGCCGGATTTCTGCGCGCTCATTTTATGGATATTTTCAATGACCTCGTTTACGACTTCGTTGCTGGATTTAAAATCGGTCGTCTTGCGCCGGCGCGTCACGTCGAGGATCTGCTTTTCCGCCATGTCCATCATCGTTTCCATGTCGCCGGCATTCTGCATCCCTTCCTCGGCGATATTCTGCGCGGTTTCAATTAAATTGCGCAATAACGCTTTGGACTGGATCAGCTCGATATAGTATTTCGTACTGGCGGAGGTTACGGAACTGTCCGCCAGCTGCATGATGTATTCCAGACCGCCGACTGAAGCCAACAGTCCCTGATCGGTCAGAAGACTGGCTACCGATACGGCGTCGACCGGTTTGCCTTCGCCGTTGAGTGTTTCCACGGCGGCGTAGATTTTGCGATGTGCTTCTAAAAAGAATTCTTCACTGCGCAGTCCTTCTTCAGACGCGATGCGGACGCTGTTGGGATAGATGAAGAGCGAACCCAACAACGACTGTTCGGCGTCAATACTGCTGGGCATCTGCCGCATACGCGATTACTCTTTTCCTGTAACCTGGACGCGGATCGTCCCGATCACGTCCTTATACAGTTCAATCCGGACATTGGTGACGCCGAGGCTCTGGATCGGCGCGGTATCGAGAATCTTGCGTTTGTCGATATGAATGCCGTGTTTGCGCTCTAATTCCTGGGCAATCTGCTTCGTCGATACGGAACCGAAGACGCGGCCTTCCTTGCCGCTCTTAACCGAGAACTGAAGCATGATCTTTTCCAGCTTCGCCGCCGTTTCGCGGGCCTGAGCTTCCATTTCCTTTTCGTTCAGCTTCGCCTGAACCTTCTGTTCGTCCAGAATTTCCAGACTCTTGGCCGTAGCCTGAACAGCCAGACGGTTGCGGATCAGAAAGTTGCGGGCATAGCCGTCGGCAACCTCCACGATCGCGCCTTTCTTGCCTACCTTGCTGACATCGCTTAATAAAATGACTTTCATCGTTTATTCCTCCTTCATTACTTCGTCCAGCGTGGCGATCAACTCGGTTCGTAAATCTTCCACGCTCGTATTTTCCCGCTGCAGCGCGGCGGCGCTCAAATGCCCTCCGCCGTGCATCCGTTCCATAATCACCTGCACGTTGACATGGCCGCGGCTGCGCGCACTGATCGCCGTCTGGGAATCGCTGATCCTGGCGATGACAAAAGCGGCTTCCACGCCTTTAATCATCAAAATCGTATCGGCAACCTGCGACAGCATCGCGCGGGAAAGAATCTCATTGTCCGTCACTGCGGAAATGACAATACCATTATCTCTTTTTTCACAGAATTTTAAAACCTTTGTTTTCGTTTCAAATTCAGAATATTCATCCTTTAATAAATTATCGGCTTCCTGCGGATCCGCACCCCAGCGGCGAATCATCGCCGCGGCTTCAAACGTGCGGGTGCCGGTGCGGACTTTAAAGCGGTTGGTGTCGATCATCATGCCCGTCAGCATGATCGTTGCTTCCTCGCTGATAAAGTCGACCTTGCCGGTCTGATACGGCACAAATTCCGAGATCAATTCGCAAGCGCTGGATGCGCTCGGTTCGATGTAGACAAGAATCGGGTTGATATCCAGATCGGTACGGCGGCGGTGATGATCGAAAATCGCGATCTTCTTGGCTTTTTCCAATACCTGTGCGCCGTTGGACTGGCTCGGGTGATGGTGATCAGCCATGATGACCAGCGTTCCGTCCCGCAGCTGGTTCAGCGCTTCGTTTTCCGTGACAAATTTATGCCGCGGTTCCAGTTCCTTCTTATACAGATTCATCGCGCCGCTGAGCTTTTCCTCCATCCCGCCGGATTTGGAAATGATGCAGCATGGCTTGTCATATGCCTGAACGATCCGGCTTAAGCACATCAGCGAACCGAGACAGTCAAAATCAGCTTCCTTATGGCCTAATAAAATAACGTTCGTGCTCTTCTTGATCAGATCGCGGAGCGTATGCGCCATGATCCGCACGCGCACGCGGCTGCGCTTTTCCTGCGCTTCGCTGCTGCCGCCGAAATATTTGACGTCCTCGCCCTGACGGCGGATCGCCACCTGGTCGCCGCCCCGGCTCTGCGCCAGTTCCAGCAGTTGATTGACCATTTCATCCAGCTGCGCCACGTCGCTGCTTCCGCGGGCAAAGCCCATCGACAGGGTGATCGCCACGTCGAGCTGCTGGGATGCCTTGCGGGTCTGGGCCAGAATGCTGAAACGTTCGTCCACGATCTGCTTGAAAATCCGCTCGTTTAAAACGACGAGGAACCGGTCGGACTTTAACCGCCGCAGAAGCATGCCGTGATTCTTCGCCCATTCGACGACCGGCTGGCGGATATTGTTGTTGATCATCGCGATTTCCTGTTCTTCTTCATACTGCGTGGATTCTTCGTAGTTATCGAGATGAATCAGACCGACGACGACCTGTTCTTCCTGATACGCTTTCTCCAGCTGCTGCTGCTCGGTGACATCCTGGAAAAACAAAATCCGGGCGTCTTCCTTGCGCGCAATTTCATAGGTCCGGTCGTCAATCTGAACCTGGACTTTTTCCACATCCCCCTGAATCAGATCGTTGACCTCCGGCAGCCACATCGTCAGCTTTTTGGAGATGCGGTTGATGCCGCGATCAGCGAACAATTCGCTCATCCAGGTGATCGTGTAGTTTTCATCATACGTCAGAATTCCAATCTGACCAAACTGGAAAGCATCCTTGGCTTCGCTGCCCAGAATTCGGGAAACGCCGAACATCCGGTTCTGGCTGTCCTCTTGAAAATACTGCACGAGGAAATACACCGTCAGGGTATTAATGATGAAGTATAAAGCGGCGAGCTTGATATCCAGATCGAACAGGAAATACAGGCAGACTAAGCCCAGCACTTCGACAACAATCAGGATCAGCAGCAGCGTTTTGATCTTTCCAATTTTTTCAGACACAAACGTTACCTCCTTAGAATTTTCTCTCGCATATCGGTAGTGACATACAGGAAGCCGACGATCGCCAGCAGCGGCAGCATGATCGGCAGCATCAAGAACGTGATAAGAATGACGAACAGCGCGACGTTTTTATGGTAGCGGACCGCCCCGTAAACCAGGCAGCAGATATAACCGAAAAAGACCAGTACCAGCGCGCCCAACACCCCGCCGATCAGGATCAGCTCCGTCGCCCAGGACGGCAGCGTTGCCAGCTGGCTGGTAAAATTACTGGCGATAAACAGAAGAAAGCAGACGTAGGCCAGCGCCTTCGGGATCATGATCTCGCTTAACGGCTTGGGCGGCGCGACTTTAATCTTCATCCGCTTGAGCATGAAATTCGAAAGCAGATGGACGATGATGCCTTCCATCACGCCGGTCAGCACCGCTGACAAAACGAAGATCATTTTGAGAAATCCCGTGATATCCAGACTCGCCGGCAGCTGCACATTGAAATTTTCCGACATCTGCGTCATCATTTTGCCCATTTCGGAAATTTCCATAGCTATATCATAACCGAAAAAGGACGCAAATAAAACCGTTGTGATTAAATTTGAAAGAATGGTAAAGATCATCGTCGTCAGCATCAGGCGCAGATTATTCCATCCGCTTTTCACGCCCTGGCCGTACACTACGCCGCAAACGCAGGCCGTAATGACGTAAAACCAGGTTTGCGGTCCGGCGATAATAAATGAAAGAAAAATAACGGAAACAAACGGAACCAGCGCGCTTTTCCATCCGTATTTCACCGCGTACATCACCATCGGCAGCGGTACCAGCCATGCGGCGTACAAATCCAAAAGCCCGGCCAGCTGCCGGTTTATAAACAGAAACAGACCGATCAGGGCGACCATCATCGCGCCGTCGGTTATTTTTCTTACACTATTATTCATGTTGTCCCTCCTGTGAATGGCAAAAACCTCCACCAGATCACTGATGGAGGCTTTTTCATAACTTAGTCGTTAACGTAAGGCAGCAAAGCCATCTGGCGTGCGCGTTTAATCGCAGTCGCCAGCATGCGCTGATACTTCGCACGCGTGCCGGTAACCCGCCGTGGAATGATCTTGCCGTTGGCAGAAACAAACCGCTTCAGCAGTTCAACATCTTTATAGTCGATCGAAGTGATATTGTTCTTTGTGAAATAGCAAACCTTTTTGCGTCCCATACGCTGTTTTTTGAATGCCATAGTCGATCTCCTTTCAATTAAAATGGTAAGTCATCGCTGGAAATATCCAGTGTCGGACCAGCGCTGAAATCATCGAATCCATCGTTCGCCGCAGCGTCCCCAAACGGGTTGGCCTGGGCATAGCCGGCGTTCTGCGGCTGATAGCCCATCGAAGCAGAACGATTCTCGGATGCCGATTTCGATTCCAGCAGCTGTACGCTGTCACAGACCACTTCTGTGACGTACACTTTCTGACCGGAAGCATTGTCATAGTTCCGTGTCTGGATCCGTCCGTCAACGCCGACCAGCGCCCCTTTGTGCGCATACTGGCCGAGGAAATCCGCAGATTGCCGCCAGGCCACGCAGCTGATGAAATCAGTCTGCCGGTCCTGCCCGTTGCCGCCGGAGAACCGACGGTCGCAGGCGACGGTGAAGGTTGCGACAGAAAGTCCGCTCTGGGTCTTTCTCAGCATTGGATCGCGGGTTAAACGCCCGACTAAAATGACACGATTAATCATGACAGCTCCTCCTTCAGTACTTTATCGCTTATTTTTCGTCCTGTTTGATGATCATGTAACGGACAATGTTCGCATTGATGCGGGACAGACGATCAAATTCTTTAACCGTTGCATTGTCAGCTTCAAAAGTTACAACCATGTAGTAACCTTTGGTCATGTCTTCGATACGATACGCAAACTCTTTGACTCCCCAGTCATCTACCTTCAGGATTTTTCCTCCGTTGTCGGTGATGATAGCGTGCAGTCCGTCGATAACCTGCTGACGAGCTGCATCATCCAGGGATGCGTTTACGATGTACATGACTTCATACTTTTTCATGTAGCACACCTCCTTATGGTCTATTGGCTTATCGCTTGGCGGATAAGCAAGGAGTAAATATTTTTTATATCTACCCGTTTATCTAGTATAGCAAACTCCCCAGCGAAAGTAAACATGTTTTTTTGTTATTTTATGTTTATAAAAAAGCCTGTCATTCCGGCCTGATTTTCCTTTGCCAATCCTCGATTTTACGGTATTCAACTGCCTTTTCCCTGACGTTTCCTATATAATAAAGTTAGAAAAAAGGAGCGTCGTTATGAAACCATACCAAAAGGGATGGATCGCCTTTTCGATCCTGCTTTTATTGACCGGCTGCCAACATCAGCCTGCGGAAATCGGTCTGACCACCGTCTCTGCCGATTATCAGAAGCAGCATGCTGAAAATCAGAAAAGTCCGGAATTCGCGGAGCAAAACCCGGAAGTCATCGCCGCTTTGGTCAACGATGTGGTCAAACTGCGCTTTCAGCGTGCAGGTGAAGGTTTAGCTTCCCATTTGACCGAAGCCTGCCGCGAACGGTTTATCACTGCCAATCAAGCCGTCAGCGGAACGGATTATGGCCTGACCCGGTTAGGCAAGCTGGAAAGCTGCGAAATCCTGACGATCAGCGACAACACGGCTTTGGCTCAGATCAAGGCTTCTTATGGGGACACGCCTGCGGCTTATGCGCTTGTCTTAACGTTGGTCAACGAAGATCAGACCTGGCTAGTGGATCAGAGTCTCTGGATGGCGGACGATCAAACCCGGCGCGGTCCGGTTGAAAGTGCTGATCAGCTTGTCAAAGCGTATCAGGAAGCGGTTCTTTCTCAGGATTACGCCCGGCTCGCCGCGCTTTATAACGTGCCTGCGGATCCCAACGGACTCCTGTTCTGGAGTACGGTCAAAATTGCCGACTGTGAAATCACGGCGCGGCAAATTCAGCGGGAGCAGGCTTGCTTCCAGCTGCAATTCACAGTTGAGGATCCCGGCATGTCCCAGCTGAAAAAAGGAACCTCGACAGGCTGGCTGTGGTGCCGCCGTCAGCCGCATCATGACGGAGACTCAATTTCCGGCTGGATCATTGAAGGTCTGATGACAAAGCAGCCGCCAACATCCTGGTGGCAGTCCTGACCTTTCATCTGCCGCAGCCTTCGCTGCTTATTTCCCCCAATGTTCTAAACAAGCCGGCAGGAAAAACAAAGCTCTGAACTTCACCGAGGAATTCAGAGCTTTGTAATTCTATAATTTAACATGTTTCAAGGAAATGGGCGATACGTTCCAGCGCACCTTTGATTTCATCAATGCTGTAAGCGTAAGAGATCCGCACGAAGCCTTCGCCGCTGGCGCCGAAGGCGTTGCCCGGTACGACCGCAACCTTTTCTTTTTCCAGCAGCTTCTCGCAGAATTCTTCCGAGGTCATCCCGGTATGCTTGATCGAAGGGAACACATAGAATGCCCCCTGCGGCATTGGGCATTGCAATCCCATCCGGTTTAAGCCGTTGACGATAAAATTGCGGCGGCGTTCAAACGAATCCTTCATCATTTCAACATCCCCATCGCCCTTGGCCATCGCTTCAATGCCGGCATACTGGCTGATTGTCGGCGCACACATGATCGCGTACTGATGAACCTTATTCATTGCGGCGATCAAATCCCGATGAGCGGCGATATAGCCTAACCGCCAGCCGGTCATCGAATAGGCTTTGGAGAAACCGCTGATCAGAATCACCTGATCCTTGATCTCATTAAAGGAAGCAATCGAGCAATGCTTGCCGCTGTAGGTCAGCTCAGCGTAAATTTCATCCGTGACCACCGCGATCCCGGATTCCTGAATCAACGGCACAATCTCGCTGAAGTCTTCCTTTGTCATGATGCCGCCGGTAGGATTTCCCGGGAAATTCATTAAAATCGCTTTGGTCTTCGGGGACAGCGCCTGTTTAAGCTGTTCCTTTTTCAGTTTGAATTTATCTTCTTCTTTTAATTCCACGATCACTGGAACACCGCCCGCCAGACGCACGCATGGTTCATAGGCGACATAACCCGGAGACAGCACGATCACTTCATCTCCCGGATTCAATAACGAGCGGAAGGCGATATCAATCGCTTCGCTGCCGCCGACCGTAACCAGAATATCGCTGTTCCACGCATACTCCAGCTGGAATCTCCGTTTCAGATAACGGCAGATCTCCTTGCGCAATTCCGGCAGTCCGGCATTGGCGGAATAAAATGTCCGCCCCTTTTCAATCGCATAGATCGCTTCCTCGCGGATATGCCACGGAGTATCAAAATCCGGTTCGCCGACGCCCAGTGAAATAACGCCTTCCATCGAACTGGCCAGATCAAAAAACTTGCGGATACCTGACGGCGGGATCGTCCCGATGACGTCGTTTAACAATGACTTGGGGTTCATGGGGTCACCAGCAGACGTTCCTGATCATCTTCCTGCTGATCAATGATCACGCCTTCGACTTTATACTGTTTTAACACAAAATAAGTGGCCGTGCCCTTGACCCCCTCAATCGGAGCCAGCTTCTGACCGACAAAATCGGCAACTTCGCGCATCGTCCGGCCCTTGACGATCACGATGAATTCGGACCGGCCGGAAATCAGATACATGTTGCTGACCTCAGGGTAACGGTAAATTTTCTCCGCGACTTTATCATAGCCGCAGTCGCGCTCCGGCGAAGCGTTGACTTCAATCAGCGCCATAACGTGATCCTGATTCGTCTTATCCCAGTTGATGACGGTGTGATATCCGCAGATGACCTTTTCCTCGGCCAGCTTCTTCATTTCGCCGTCTACCTGTTGTGGAGTTGAGTTTAAAATATCGGCAAGATCGGTAACAGATATCCGGGCATCCTGTTCGATCGCTTTTAATAATTGAATCTCCTGCATGAGTATTCCTCGCTTTCTTTTTTCCTATGACCTGATATTACCCGCCGTCAGGCCATCCAGGAAACGAGTCTTGTCATTTTCCACATTCTCATTTCCGAACTTCCCCCACTTTCCACGCTTCTGCTTCATGTCAATCATGCGCTTTGGCTTCCAGCTGTTTCTGATTGCCGGATAGTTCCGGCTCAAACCGGCCGCCGGCACGCTGAATGATTATAGGATATCATAAAAAACAGGCTTGCGGGGCAAGTTTCGCCGTCTGTTTCTGAAAATCATGACAATTTTCTCGGATTTTATTGAAAATTTTCAACAAAACAGGATCAGGTTTCCCTGATCCCTTCTTTTTTATCTTATATCGCCATACCGGTGAAACGGCGCTGACTGATCTTTATTCCCTATCCTTCAGCTGTCCTTCGTTGAGAACTACCCGGTGATCGCTCAGTTCGGATACGACGTTGGAGTGGGTGACGACGATAACCGTCTTCCCGAATTCCTCTGTCAACATCCGGAAGATCTTGAT